>NZ_JAPJPF010000016.1 GCF_030825805.1 Streptococcus sp. | reverse complement strand
AGGTTCCAAAACTCCCGAGTGCCTGAAACAATTGTGTTTCAGGCACTTTTCTCACAGCGGAAAGTTTCAGTATAACTTTTAGTAAGCCAAATTGAGTATCTACTTATATTTTATTCAGCATCACCTTGGTTGTTTTATGAAAAACAGTTTGTCTACATCAAAAAAGCACCTATCGGTGCTTTTAGTTTTCGATTTGTTTGATTTTTTCTTCTTTTTCACCGGACATCTTTTGTCCTAGTTGTTTCTTCGCGGCTTTTAACTCATGTTTTAATGAGAAATTTTTTGGAAGGCTGACTAAGAAAGTCACCAACGATCCGAGAAGGACACAGACCAGAATTAAAATGATGAGCGGGAGTTTAAATTGGACCAGCAAAAAGTTCACAGTTACTGTTTGCATATTGGCTAAGGAAATAATCGCAATGAGCAGTACAGAAATCAGTAGTGCAACATATTGTAGTTTTCGTTTATTCATTTTGTCTCCCTATTCTTCTAATTCAGCCTTACTTTTCACATCAGCGTATTCTTCCGCTTTTTCTAGACTTAAAATATCATCATAAGTCGCTAAGACGATATCTTGTCCATATTTATTCTTTAGAGCTGTTGTCACCAAGCGATAGGCCAAATTGGCATTTCGGGACAAGATAGGACCGTGGAAGTAGCTGCCAAAGACGTTCTTGTAATGAACCCCTTCGCACCCATCTTCTTTGTTGTTCCCATTTCCGTAGACGACTTTACCAAGCGGTTTTTCGTCCTTCGCCAAGAAGGTCCGACCTTGGTGGTTTTCAAAACCATAGTAGGTCTCATTGAACTCTTCATTATGGATTTTGATGTCGCCAATATAGCGATTGTTTTCTTGGTTAAGAGTGTAATGCCCCATAATACCAAGGCCCTCAATACGTTTGCCAGAAGCTTCAATGTAGTACTGGCCTAGAAGCTGAAAGCCACCACAGATAGCAAGGACCACCCCATCGTCATGAATAAAGCGTTCGAGGTCTTCTTTTTTATCTGGTAGGTCCTCAGATACAATGGTCTGCTCGTAGTCTTGGCCTCCACCGAAAAAGGCAATGTCGTAGAGGTCTGGATCAAAGCGGTCTTTGAGCGAAACGATGTCCACCGTTACGCGAGCACCAAGCTTTTCCGCAACGTACTTGAGCATGAGGATATTGCCATTATCCCCATAAGTATTCATCAGATTCCCATAAAGATGGGCAATTCTCAATTCATATTGATAGTTTTCCTGATCAGGGGATTGTAGTGAAGTATACGTCATTAATTCATCTCCTTTTCAATCAGGTGTTCTTGAGCTAGCAATTCACGGAATTCTAGCATGGCCGTATAGGTGGCTAAAATATAGGCGTGAGGGGTAGTCTGTCCTTTTATCTGGGTAAAGACATCCTCTAATTTTGCATTTTCAGTAATCTGGTCAGCCGGATAGCCAGTGACCCGAAGTCGCCGAGCAATTTCTGAGTGTCGCACCCCACCAGCATTGATTTCTGGGATGTCCATCAGGGTGATTTGCTCAAAGTCCGCATCCCAGATCCAGCTGGTATCAATCCCATCTGCGTAGTTGGCGTTGAGAAGAACGGACAAGCTGAAGGGATACGGCGCTAGTTTGATCATTTCAATAGCCTGAGTAGCTCCAACCGGATTTTTGATCAGGACTAGGGTACATTCCTTATCCCCAATTTTAAAGGTTTCCTGACGGCCAAAGACAGCCTTGCTCTTATCGAAACCACGCTTAATGACATCTGGGCTCACATCAAAATAATGGGCCACCGCAACTGCAGCAAGGGCGTTGTAAATATTGTAGAGGCCCCCAATATTAATGTGGTAGTTTGTACCGTTGATCTTAAAGTGAGAAGAAGTATTGGTCAGCTCGGTCAATTCATCGACAGCGACTGTTAAAGGAGGACGGTGGAAGCCACAACTTTCACAAATGTAGTCACCCAGATTCGCATAGGTATTCAACTTGTAGGTCAAGATGCCATGACATTCTGGGCAGACGATTCCTTCTGTATTGTAATGAGCTAGCTGTGGAGCAGTTTTTTCCGTCTCAAAGCCAAAATATTGAACGGGATTTGGTAGGGGAAGGGTATGGAAAAGAGGACTATCCCCATTCATCAAAACAGTCGCTTGAGGCGCTTTTTTAATCCCATCCAAGATCATCCGATAAGTCGTGTAGATTTCTCCGTAGCGGTCCATCTGATCGCGGAAGATATTGGTGATCACAAACAAAGTCGGTGTGATGTAGTCACAAATCCGAGACAGACTGGCTTCGTCAATTTCAAGAACAGCGATCGGACGACCGGAAGAACCTTTTGCGTTCAAGAAAGTAGTCGTAATCCCTGAAATCATATTGGCCCCACTAGGATTGGTCACGATAGGTCCGAAAGCCTCCTGAAGAATGCCAACAGTGAGAGCTGTTGTTAGTGTTTTCCCATTCGTACCAGTGATAACCACAATTTCGTAGTTCTGGGCCAGGTGTTGTAAAATGTCTTTATCAATTTGGAGGGCGATTTTTCCAGGAAGGGTAGAGCCACGACCAAGCAAGCGCAAGAGGTGACTACTCGTTTTTCCGGCAATAAGCCCTATACTAGTCTTAATCTTCATAATTCATATTTTATCACAAAAACCAACAGAAGGTTACAGAAAAATCTGTTGAAACATGATATAATGATGTTGAGTAGTTTGAACGCGCTATCCATTTGCTAGAAGCCTTGCTGTTTCCAGTCATCCACAGTTGTTAGCTGCGTGAAAAGCCTAGAAGAGAAGTGGTAGGTATGAGATTGTGAACATCCAACAATTGTCAAATCCCCAGTATTGGGGCAGTTTATTTCCCACTCCATGGAGTGTGGTTGTCAACCTGATTGACATTGCCCTAGTAGCTTGGTTATTGTATTATTTTATAAAAGCCATTGTCGGCACTAAAATTATGATTTTAGTCCGTGGTGTCTTGACCTTTTTCTTATTTGAGTTAGTTGCCAATATGATTGGTCTGACGACCATTTCTTGGTTGATCAACCAAATCATCACATACGGGGTCATTGCTGCGGTAGTGATTTTCTCTCCGGAAATTCGGACGGGATTAGAACGATTAGGTCGAGCAACTGAATTTTTCTCAACCAACCAGATTAGTACAGAAGAAAAATTGGTTCAATCCTATGTAAAAGCCGTTGCTTATATGAGTCCTCGAAAGATTGGTGCCTTGGTTGCTATTCAAGGGAGTAGAACCCTTCAAGAATATATTTCTACGGGTATTCCCCTCGATGCAGATGTTTCGGGTGAACTTCTGATTAATATTTTTATCCCCAACACCCCGCTTCACGATGGGGCAGTGATTGTCACCAATGATAAAATTGCTGTATCTTGTGCTTATCTCCCCTTAACAGAAAGCACGGGAATTTCAAAAGAGTTCGGTACGCGACACCGGGCTGCAATCGGCTTGTCTGAGGTAAGTGATGCCTTTACCTTTGTTGTTTCGGAAGAAACGGGTGGTATCTCCATTGCGAGAAATGGGAGCTTTAGACACGACCTCAGTATCGAAGAATTCGAACAAGAATTGCGTTCCTTCATTATTCCAGAAGATCAAGGAAAAAAAGATTTGAAATCAAGAATTTTTGGAGGACGTATCAAATGATTCCAAAAAGAAAAATTGTCTATATTGTGACATCAGTCTTTTTCTCAAGTCTCTTATTCATCATTGCTACCTCTGTTAATTTCCAGAATAACAGTAGTGCACGCCAAGTGAGCTCTGAAACTTATACCAATACTCTTACCAATATTCCGATTGATGTAAAATACAACGATAGTAAATATTTTGTCAGTGGGATTAGCTCAGAAGTGACCGTCTTTCTGAAAGGATCCAATCGTGTCGCTTTAGCATCAGAAATGCAGGCTAGTACTCGTAAATTTAAAGTGGTAGCCGATCTGAGCAATTTGAAAGAGGGCCAGCATGAAATCACCTTAAAGGTGGAAGGCTTACCTTCCGGTTTAACTGCAACCATCGAGCCTCAAACAGTCACTGCAAAAATTGGTAAGAAAAAGACGAAAAAGTTTGATGTTTCCGTCACGATACCAGACAAACAAATTGCCCCAGGTTGGAGTCTCTCACATGTTACTTTTTCTGAAGATAAGGTCTCTGTCACCAGCGACCAGGATACTTTAGCCAAAATTGATCATGTGGAAGCCATCTTCCCTGAAGGAGATCTTTTGAACAATACCTACACGGCAACCGTCTCCTTGAAGGCAGTCGATAGCGAGGGAAATGATTTACCAGTCATCATCTCTCCATCAGAACTATACATGAAGGTTGAGTTGAAACAGACAAGTTCTAGCTCGTCGTCATCCAGTTCCTCATCAAATAATAGCAATTAATAAAGATTCATCGAAAGGATTATCATAATGGGTAAATATTTTGGAACGGACGGAGTCCGTGGAGAAGCAAACGTCGAATTGACACCAGAGTTGGCCTTTAAGCTCGGTCGATACGGAGGGTATGTCCTCAGTCAACATGAAAAAGAAACGCCACTTGTTTTCGTAGGACGAGACACTCGTATTTCTGGTGAAATGTTGGAAAGTGCGCTTGTTGCGGGTCTCTTATCTGTAGGGATTAAAGTATACAAACTCGGTGTGATTGCGACACCAGGTGTAGCTTATTTAGTTCGTTCTGAAGGGGCAAGTGCTGGGGTCATGATTTCTGCCAGCCACAACCCAGCTTTAGACAACGGGATTAAATTCTTCGGGAATGATGGCTATAAACTGGATGATGACCGTGAATTAGAGATTGAAGCTTTATTGGATGCGGAGTCTGATACTCTTCCTCGTCCTAGTGCAGAAGGTCTTGGAACTGTGATGGACTATCCTGAAGGACTTCGTAAGTATCAAGAATACTTAGTTTCAACTGGAACCCAGCTTGAAGGAATGCACGTGGCTCTAGATGCTGCGAATGGTTCTGCATCTACAAGCGCCCGTCAAGTCTTTGCTGACCTAGGAGCACGTTTGACAGTTATTGGAGAAAGCCCAAATGGTCTCAATATCAATGACCAAGTAGGCTCGACCCATCCTGAGGCTTTGCAAGAGGCTGTCCGAGAATCTGGTGCGGCTATTGGTTTGGCTTTTGATGGTGATAGTGACCGTTTGATTGCAGTCGATGAAAATGGGGACCTAGTTGATGGTGATAAAATCATGTACATCATTGGGACCTACCTTTCTGAGAAGGGCCTCTTAAAAGATAACACCATCGTAACGACCGTTATGTCCAATCTTGGCTTCCATAAGGCTTTGGATGCCAAGGGTATTAACAAGGTTGTGACTGCTGTCGGAGACCGCTATGTAGTGGAAGAGATGCGGAAGTCTGGTTACAATCTAGGTGGTGAACAGTCTGGTCATGTGATTGTCATGGACTACAATACCACTGGAGATGGTCAGATGAGTGCCGTTCAATTGACCAAGATTATGCAAGAAACTGGTCGTACATTATCAGACCTTGCATCAGAAGTTACCATCTATCCTCAAAAATTGGTCAATATTCGTGTTGAAAACAGCATGAAAGACAAGGCTATGGAAGTGCCTGCCATTCGTGCGATTATTGAGAAGATGGAAGCTGAAATGGCTGGAAATGGCCGTATCCTAGTGCGTCCAAGTGGTACCGAACCTCTTCTTCGTGTCATGGCAGAAGCTCCGACTGATGAAGAAGTGGATTACTATGTGGATACCATTGCTGCTGTAGTCAAAGATGAAATTGGTCTTAAAGATTAAATAAAGAAGTGAGCTCTCCAAGCGAGAGTTGAGGAGGTCAATATGAAATATTTACGTCGAATCATGTGGTCCCTAGCCCTTGTTGCTACAGTCCTCTTTTCAAATGCTTTTGTTCAAAACATTCAAGCGTCAGAAGTCCTGTCTTATACGCAAACAGCTAGTCTGACCAAGGATAACCAAGCAGTAACCAGTGGAACCACAGTCTTAACAAACGAGAAATTGTCTGCTACCATCAATGTAGCCTTTCCAGATACACAAGCCATTCAAGCAGGTGACACCCTGACCTTGGCTTATCCTAAAGAAATAACTTTAATATCATCGTTTTTAAAAGGCTGGAATTTTCCAGTCTTTTTTGTTAGTTAGATGAAAAGGGATTTGAACAAGTGTGGATGTTGAAAAAGTTATTTCATCCAATAGTCCTCTTTCGTCTAGAGGTGGATGTTTGAAAAATGCCCTTATTCGTGGTAAAATAGGGCTAATGAATTTATTGTAATTGAGGTAAAAAACGTGGCTTTTGGAGACAACGGAAAACGCAAAAAAACTTTCTTTGAAAAATTGACCATGGTGGTCATTGTAATTATGTTGATTGTAACGGTTGGAGCAATCTTTGCTGCAGCTTTGGGTGCACTATCCTACTAAGGGACTACCAAGCAACACTTGGTTATAAAAGGAAAACGATAAACTATGAGTATGTTTTTAGATACAGCCAAGATTAAGGTCAAGGCTGGAAATGGCGGCGATGGTATGGTAGCCTTTCGCCGTGAAAAGTATGTTCCCAATGGCGGCCCTTGGGGTGGTGATGGTGGACGCGGAGGCAATGTGATCTTCGTTGTAGACGAAGGCTTGCGCACACTGATGGACTTCCGCTATAACCGGCATTTCAAAGCCCAAAATGGGGAAAAAGGGATGACCAAAGGGATGCACGGACGGGGAGCAGAAGATCTCTATGTTCGAGTACCCCAAGGAACTACCGTGCGAGATGCAGAGACAGGAAAAGTCATAACGGACTTGGTTGAAAATGACCAAGAGTACATTGTGGCCCATGGCGGTCGCGGAGGACGAGGAAATATCCGTTTTGCAACTCCTAAAAATCCAGCTCCCGAGATTTCAGAAAATGGGGAACCGGGTCAGGAACGCGAACTCGAATTAGAACTCAAGGTCTTGGCGGACGTTGGCTTGGTTGGCTTCCCATCAGTCGGGAAATCGACCCTTCTCAGTGTGATTACATCTGCCAAACCAAAAATCGGAGCCTATCATTTTACAACCATCGTTCCAAATTTGGGGATGGTTCGGACACCATCGGGTGAATCCTTTGCAGTCGCTGACCTTCCTGGATTGATTGAAGGGGCTAGCCAAGGAGTGGGACTAGGAACCCAGTTCCTTCGTCACATCGAGCGCACCCGTGTCATCTTGCATGTCATCGATATGTCAGCCAGTGAAGGACGCGATCCTTATGAAGATTATGTTCAAATCAATAAAGAGCTCGAAACTTATAATCTTCGCTTGATGGAACGTCCTCAGATTATCGTGGCAAATAAGATGGATATGCCGGAGAGCCAGGAAAATTTGAAAGAATTTAAGAAAAAATTGGCAGCCAACTACGACGAGTTTGATGAAGTACCACAGATCTTCCCAATCTCTAGTTTGGCGCATCAAGGTTTGGACAATTTGTTAGAAGCAACAGCAGACTTGTTAGACAAAACACCAGAATTCTTGCTCTATACGGAAGAAGATATGGCGCAAGAAGAAGTTTACTACGGCTTTGATGAGGACCAACCAGCCTTCGAGATCAATCGCGATGATGATGCTTCTTGGATCTTGTCTGGTGATAAGCTAGAAAAGCTCTTCAATATGACCAATTTTGATCGCGACGAGTCTGTCATGAAATTTGCGCGTCAATTGCGTGGAATGGGTGTCGATGAAGCTCTTCGCGCGCGTGGAGCCAAAGACGGAGATATCGTACGTATCGGTAAATTTGAATTTGAATTTGTTGACTAGTTAGATGTAAAGAGGAGAAGAAGATGGGAGATAAACCTATATCCTTTCGTGATAAAGACGGAAATTTTGTCTCTGCTGCAGACGTTTGGAATGCAGAAAAATTGGAAGAACTCTTTAATAAGCTGAATCCCAACCGTAAGTTACGGTTAGAACGGGAAAAATTAGCAACATCCAGTGAAAATTAGGAATCAGGAGAAGAAAATGGCAAAAACAATTCACACAGACAAAGCACCAGCAGCAATTGGACCTTATGTTCAAGGAAAAATTGTGGGCAATCTCTTATTTGCAAGTGGGCAAGTTCCTCTTTCACCAGAAACAGGTGAAATTGTTGGAGAAACCATCCAAGAACAAACCCAGCAAGTGTTGAAGAATATTGCTGCTATCCTTGAGGAAGCTGGAACGGACTTTGATCACGTGGTTAAAACAACCTGTTTCTTAAGTGATATGAATGATTTTGTCCCTTTTAACGAGGTCTACAAAACAGCATTTTCAAGTGAATTTCCAGCACGTTCTGCAGTAGAAGTGGCTCGCTTGCCACGCGACGTCAAAGTTGAAATTGAAGTCATTGCAGAAGTATAGTCTGAATAGAGGAATGCATTCGGGAAATAAGAATGCTGGAGTGAGAGCCATCGACTGACCAACTGGAAAGATGATGGTCTCCTCCTTTTTTGTAAGGAAAAGGTGATTAGGATGACAGATACAGAAAAAACAATTCAACTGGTCATTGTGACAGGAATGAGTGGTGCAGGAAAGACCGTAGCCATTCAATCCTTTGAAGATATGGGGTATTTCACTATCGACAATATGCCACCAGCTCTCTTGCCGAAATTTATTGAGCTGATTCAACTGTCGATGGACAATAATAAGTTGGCTCTCGTTGTGGATATGCGGAGCCGGTCTTTCTTCGCAGAAATTCGCTCCATTTTGGACGAATTAGAGAACCACGAAGAAATTGATTTTAAAATTCTCTTTTTGGATGCGACCGATAGTGAATTGGTTGCACGCTATAAAGAGACTCGTCGGAGTCACCCACTGGCTGCGGATGGGCGTGTCTTGGATGGGATTACGTTGGAACGGGAACTTTTGGCTCCGCTAAAAAACATGAGCCAAAATGTCATTGATACGACGGAATTAACTCCTCGTAATCTTCGAAAAGTGATTGCTGAACAATTCTCCAGACAAGATAGTCAACCTGAGTTTCGGATTGAAGTCATGTCCTTTGGCTTTAAGTATGGTTTGCCTTTAGATGCGGACTTGGTCTTTGATGTTCGTTTCCTACCGAATCCTTATTACAAACCAGAGTTACGAAATCAAACAGGCTTGGATGATGATGTCTTTAACTATGTCATGGACCATCAAGAATCAGAGGAGTTTTATCGCCATCTCTACGATTTGATTGCTCCTATCTTGCCTGCATACAAGCGAGAAGGGAAATCTGTTTTGACGATTGCATTGGGCTGTACAGGTGGTCAACACCGTTCAGTAGCCTTTGCAGCTCGTCTTGGAAGGGATCTAGCGAAAGATTGGACGGTGAATATGAGTCATCGCGACAAAGACCGACGGAAAGAAACGGTGAATCGCTCATGAGAAAACCAAAGATGACCGTCATCGGAGGCGGTACAGGGATTTCCGTTATTTTGGACAGCCTTCGAAAAAAAGATGTTGAAATTACAGCCATTGTTACAGTAGCGGATGATGGTGGTAGTTCTGGAGAACTTCGGAAAAATATTCATCAATTGACACCACCGGGCGACTTGCGAAATGTGCTAGTAGCAATGTCAGATATGCCTCGCTTTTATGAAAAAGTCTTTCAATATCGTTTTGCGGAAGACGATGGACCACTAGCTGGGCACCCTCTAGGGAATTTGATTATTGCAGGGATTTCTGAGATGCAGGGATCGACTTATAATGCCATGCAATTGCTGACTAAATTTTTCCATACGACAGGAAAAATCTATCCTTCTAGTGATACACCATTGACCCTTCATGCCGTCTTTATGGATGGGGCAGAGGTGGCTGGTGAGAGTGAAATCGCCCATCATGAGGGCATGATTGATTATGTCTATGTCACCAATACCTATAACGATGAGACGCCGAAAGCGAGTCGAAAAGTAGTAGATGCGATTTTAGAAAGTGATATGGTGATTTTAGGACCTGGTTCCCTCTTTACATCGATTCTTCCTAATCTAGTGATCGAAGAAATTGGACAAGCCTTGCTTGAGACAAAAGCAGAGGTCGCTTATGTCTGCAACATCATGACTCAACGTGGGGAGACAGAACACTTTACCGATAGTGACCATGTATCCGTCCTTCATAAACACTTGAAGAAGCCCTTTATTGATACTGTTTTGGTCAATATTGAAAAAGTACCTCAAGAATATATGGATACGAATCGCTTTGACGAATATTTGGTTCAAGTGGAACATGATTTCGCAGGCCTAAAATCTCAGGTACCCCGGGTCATTTCCTCTAATTTCCTTCGCTTGGAAAACGGCGGCGCCTTCCATGATGGAGGAGCTGTGGTAGATGAGTTGATGCAAATTGTACAGGTGATTAAATGAGTTTTACCATTAAAGTAAAAGAAGAGCTCTTGACCCTTCATCGCTTTGAGAAAAGTGAGTTATCTGCTCTGATTAAGATGTCAGGTAGTTTGGGATTGAGTATGGGGGGCTTAAGTTTGTCTTTGACAACGGAGAATGCTAAGATTGCCCGCCATATCTATGAATTAATTGTAGAGTTTTATCAGGTCAAATCTGACATTCGTCACCACCAAAAAACAAACTTAAAGAAGAATCGTGTCTATACTGTTTCTATTGATGAAAAGGTCGAAGAGATTCTTGCAGACCTACACTTAGCGGATTCTTTCTTTGGTATTGAGACTGGGATTGACCCGAGAATCTTAGAAGAAGATGAAGCAAGTCGCGCTTATCTGAGAGGGGCTTTCTTAGCAAGTGGGACCATCAAGGATCCGGAATCAGGACGCTATCAATTAGAAATTAGCTCTGTTTATTCTGACCATGCCCAGGACTTGGCCAGCCTGATGCAACACTTTTTGTTAGATGCCAAGACCATCGAACGGAAAAAAGGTGTCGTCACCTATTTGCAGAGGGCAGAGGATATTATTGATTTCCTCATCTTGGTAGAAGCTAAGCAGGCCATAGAAGAATTTGAGTCTGTCAAGGTTTTGCGAGAGGCGCGCAATGATCTCAATCGAGCCAACAATGCTGAAATGGCCAATATTGCTCGTACAGTAACGGCTAGTATGAAGACCATTAACAATATTGTCAAAATCATGGATACTATTGGATTAGGTGGTCTTCCGGTTGAGCTTCAGGAAGTTGCCTATGTTCGAATTCAGAATCCCGACTATTCTATCCAGCAAATTGCGGATGCACTGAAAACGCCCTTAACCAAAAGTGGCGTCAATCATCGCTTGCGAAAAATCAATAAGATTGCAGACGAGCTAGATAATCTATAAGAAAAAGCCTTTGAATTGTTTAATTCAAAGGCTTTTTCTTATAAGCTAGTCGAGTGGACTGGTTGAACTTTCTTGTCTGGATAAATGTAGTTTATCGCATTATTTACCGCAGTCGGAGCCTCGCCTAATCCGGTCGCGATTAAGTCGATTTTCCCTTCGTAGAAGCAACAATCGCCACACGCGTAGATTCCTTCGCGACTGGTTTCTTGTTTGCGATTCACGAGGATTTTATGACGTTGGAGATCCAAGCCCCATTCTTTTAATTTGCCGACTGAGGATTTGAAGCCGTAGTTGACAAAGAGTTCATCGATGGGGAGTAATTGGGTTTCATCTGATTTAACCTTGGTGATTTCTAGATGGATGGCACGGCCGTTTTCTCCGATTAACCGACTAGGAACATGAGGAGTTTGAATAGAGACAGAAGAAGCCTTTAATTCTTCAACGCTATGTTCGAGTGCTCGGAAATTATCACGACGATGGACCAGAGTTGTCGGTGCGATTTTCTCAAAGGCCAGGGCCCAATCGACAGCAGAATCTCCTCCACCTAGAATAGCAACTTGTTTGCCGGCATATTGTTGGATATTTGAAACATGGTAGTGGACGTTCTCGAATTCCTCAGCCCCGTCCACTTCTAAAGGACGTGGTTTAAAGGCACCACCGCCCATCGCAATAATAACAGCACGACTGAAATGTTGGCCTTTATTGGTTTCAATTAGGAAGTGCTCCTCGTTTTTATGAATGTCCAAAACAGTTTCATTCAAACAAATGTCAGTCTCGAATGTTTTTAATTGATCGATTAACCGATTGGACAATTCTTCCCCTGTTAGGTTGGTAAAACCAGGGACATCTAGGATACGTTTCTCAGGATAGAGAATAGCAGGTTGACCACCTAGTTGAGGGAGGGAATCAATCAATTTCACTTTTACTTGACGCAGATGGCCATAGAAGGCGGCAAAGAGCCCTACAGGGCCACCTCCGATAATGGTAATGTCATAGATTTCAGACATGGTATCTCCTTTGTGATGTGTAACTAATCCTATTGTATCATAATTCGGAGTTAAATAGAAAGTGGAGGATAATACAAGAATTAATAATGATGAATCAAGGGATTAAGATATATTTTTTAAAAATAATGTTCGGTTTATTTACAAGTGTTCGATATTCTGATAGAATAAATTATTATTATTATTTTTTTATAAGGAGATTATTCAAAAATGCAATTTGATTTTTGGGTTAAAGTTGCGACCGAATTTATTGCAACAGCTTTATTGATTATTTTAGGAAATGGTGCCGTTGCAAACGTTGAATTGAAGGGTACCAAAGGGCATCAAAGTGGATGGCTCGTGATTGCAATTGGATATGGAATAGGTGTTATGATGCCCGCCTTGATGTTTGGTAATGTATCAGGAAACCATATCAACCCTGCTTTTACGATTGGACTTGCAGTTAGCGGACTCTTCCCTTGGGAAAATGTTTTATACTACATCGTTGCTCAAGTTCTTGGAGCCATGTTTGGACAATTGGTTGTCGTTGCGACTCACCGTCCATATTACCTTCAAACTGAAAATCCAAACAATATCTTGGGAACTTTCTCAACGATTTCTAGCTTGGATAAAGGAACTCCTGAATCACGTAAAGCAGCAACCATTAATGGTTTCATCAACGAGTTTGCAGGATCATTCGTCCTTTTCTTTGGTGCACTTGGCTTGACAAAACACTTCTTCGGTGCTGAGGTTGCTTCTCTAGCTCAAAGAGCTGCTTCTGAGCAGGGAGGGATTTTCGATGCTTCTTCAACAGCTGCAAAATTGGCTTTGTCACAAGCACATGCTCCTGGTCTAGGAGTTGCTCACTTGGCACTTGGATTCCTCGTTATGGCTTTGGTGACATCACTTGGTGGTCCTACAGGACCTGGTTTGAACCCTGCACGTGACCTTGGTCCACGTTTGGTTCACGCCTTCCTTCCAAAATCTGTCTTAGGTGAACACAAGGGAGATTCAAAATGGTGGTATGCTTGGGTACCAGTTGTAGCACCAATCTTGGCTGCAATCGTTGCCATTGCCCTCTTTAGCTTCCTTTATAAGTAAGACCAGAACACTTTTCGTAGACATTACGGAAAGTGTTTTTATCTTTCGTTGAGGAAACAGTTTTTATAAAGGGAGTAGGGATGAAAGAAAAGAATTTAATCAAAGATAATCGAAGAGCTGATCATTTTAGTTTTCTATACTATTTGCATGAGAAGAAAGTGTTTCATTCGGAGTCACTTGCTGCTCTTTGTCAGTATCTAGTAGGATTGGAATCAGTTAATATCGAGCAACTAAGGGATTTGCGCTGGATAGAAACTCAAATTTTGCGTCATCTGGTCTATCATTTTGATGAGAATGACCTTAGTAAAATTAGTAATCTCCCAATGGATTATTGGGAGGAATTAGAAGCATTTGAACAAGTAGTATCAAACCTGTATGATCGTTATGAATGACAGGAGTTCAGAAAAGAATGAATCCTCGAACAGATTTGATAAATGTTTAGCTAGTTACAAGAGATGAATTCCTTTAACTTTTTCTTGACAATCTATAGAATTCCGTGTAGAATAGAATAGATCTTGAACTTGAAGGGAGTGAAAAACATGTCAAAAACAGTAGTACGTAAGAATGAATCTCTTGACGATGCTCTTCGTCGTTTCAAACGTGCGGTTACTAAAGCTGGTACTCTTCAAGAAACACGCAAACGTGAATTCTATGAAAAACCTTCTGTAAAACGTAAACGTAAATCAGAAGCAGCTCGTAAACGTAAAAAATTCTAATTGAATACAAGAACAGACTTCGGTCTGTTTTTTGTTTTCTCTAGAAAAATCGAAGACAAAAAAAGCCGACCTTCAAATTAGAAGATCGGGTCTTTTTGTTTAATTATTTGTTTGCAAGCAAGTCGCGGATTTCAGCAAGCAACTCTTCTTGAGTAGGAGCAGCAACTTCTTCTTCAGTAGCTTCTTCCTTTTTACCAAGGTTTTGAGCTTTTTCAGCAGCTTTCACTACGAAGAAAAGAACAGTACCGATAACAAGGAAGTTGATAACAGCGCTCAAGAAGCTACCGTAAGCAACACCATTCCATGTCAATTCAGCAATTTTTTCAACACCAGCAGCTTTCAAAGCTGGGTTCAAAATAAGTGGAGTGATGATGTCGTTTACAAATGATGTAACGATAGCTCCAAATGCAGCTCCGATAATAACTGCAACAGCAAGGTCAACAACGTTCCCACGAAGGAGAAAAGCTTTCAATTCTTTTAACATATCCTAAATATGTCCTTTCATAATAAATTTTACAGAGCATAGTATAACTGAAAATTTTTTCGTATTCAATAAATATGCTCAAATTTTTTTAAAAAGTTGATTTAAGAAAAATAGAGGCTTTCAAAACTATAGAAAAATAGGGTGAAAATCAATCTGAATGATTTACAATTGACAAAAATTAGTTTAAAATAGTTAATGATATTCTATGGTAAAATGGAGGCACTGTTTATGGTTGACAAACAACTGATTTCAGAAATTAAAAACAGTGTGAATATTGTAGATGTAATCGGAGAAGTCGTTCAATTGACAAAGGCAGGACGAAACTTTTTAGGTCTCTGTCCTTTTCATGGTGAAAAGACGCCTTCTTTTAATGTAGTCGAGGATAAACAGTTCTATCATTGTTTTGGTTGTGGCAAATCAGGCGATGTTTTTAAGTTTATCGAAGACTATCGTGGTGTCTCCTTCATGGAAGCTGTTCAAATTGTTGGAGATCAGGTAGGCATTAAGGTGCAAGCTCTTGCTCCATCTCAGTCCAGGGCACAGCAAGCAGATGGAAAACAACCCTTTTATGAGATTCATCAAGAGGCTGCCAAATTCTATCATGCGATCCTGATGACGACAAAGATGGGAGAGGCTGCTCGGCAATACCTTTATGATCGTGGTCTTGATGATGAGGTGCTTCGGCATTTTCAAATTGGACTAGCACCAGCAGAAGGGAATTATCTGTATCAGAGTGTTTCTGGAAAGTTTTCAGAAAACATTATGGCCGAGTCGGGTCTCTTTCATATTAGTGATATGGGGACTATGTATGATGCTTTTCAAGATCGCATCATGTTTCCCTTATCGGACGATACTGGCCGAGTCATTGCTTTTTCTGGTCGACTTTGGCGTGAACAAGCTGAAGGGACAAAGCCTCAGGGGAAATATAAGAATAGCCGTAGTACGCTCCTCTTTAATAAGAGTTATGAGTTGTACCATTTGGATAAGGCCAAGCAGGTTGCGAAGAAGAACCATGAACTTTACCTGATGGAAGGATTCATGGATGTCATCGCAGCCTACCGGGCTGGGATTGAGAATGCGGTTGCTTCCATGGGGACAGCTCTCACGCAGGAACATGTGGCCCATCTCAGCAAATTTACCAAAAAAGTGATTTTGGCTTATGATGGAGATAAAGCGGGAAAGCTAGCGACAGCAAAGGCTTTAGAGGTTCTGGAAAAACAGGAGGTAGAGGTTGTCCAAATTCCTGATCAGATGGACCCTGATGAGTATCTCAAAAAGAATTCACCGCAAGCTTTAGCAGACTTGTTGGAAAAAACACGTCTTAGCCGCGTAGAATTTCTCATGGATTATTGGAAGCCAGACAATATTGAAAATTTGCAGGCGCAGATTGAATTTGTTGAGAAGATGGCTCCTTTAATTGCTCAGACACCTTCTGTAACGGCACAAAACACCTACATTTATAAATTAGCTGACCTCTTGGTTGACTTTGATTATTTGCAGGTGGAACAAACGGTTAATGCTAGTCGTCTTCAGATGCGGAGTCAGCTTCAGGATCAAGGGTCAATCCAGACACAGGCTCCAGTTGCTAGTCCAACTATTGTTCAGAAGCAGTTGCCTCGCTTGGTTCGGGCTGAGAATCATCTTCTTCATCGGATGAACGCTTTTCCTTATGTTTTGAATGAATATCGTCTTCGGACAGATTTTTCATTTGATACCCCTGCCTTGCAAACCTTGTACCAACTTCTTTGCCAAAATGGAGAAGTGACATCGCAGGATTTGTCCGAGCAGACAGAGGAAGTCCAACGAGCCTGGTATCTGATGTTAGAAGAAAATTTACCGGATGAAATAGCGGAGAATGAGCTGGAAGAAGTGGAAGAAACGAGAAATCGTGAGCTTCTCCGTAAAGAAAGTCAACAAATAGGGAAAAAAGTCCGAGAAGCCTCTCACAGTGGAGATGCGGATCAGGCTTTATTGGAACTCGAGCGACTAATCGCTCAAAAAAGAAGAATGGAGTAGGAATGGCGAAAGAACAAAAAGATATCACAACTTTAGATGTCCAAATTGCAGAGTTTATTCGTAGTCATAAGAAAAGTGGTACTGCAACAGATGATGAAATCAATGATCAATTGGTCATTCCTTTTGCTTTGGATGCCGATGGAATTGATGATTTGTTGCAACGGATTCAAGATGCTGGGATTTCAATCACGGATAAAGAAGGAAATCCAAGTGCGCGTGTCCTGAACAACGAAGAAGAAGAACCAGAGTTGACAGATGAGGAATTGCTTGGAAGCAACTCTGCTAAAGTCAATGACCCAGTACGGATGTACTTGAAGGAAATTGGGGTCGTTCCTCTTTTGACCAATGAAGAAGAGCAAGAATTGGCTATCTTGGTGGAACAAGGAGACTTGGAAGCTAAGCAACGTTTGGCAGAAGCCAACCTTCGTTTGGTTGTTTCTATTGCGAAGCGCTATGTTGGTCGTGGGATGCAATTCTTGGATTTAATCCAAGAAGGAAATATGGGCTTGATGAAGGCCGTTGATAAGTTTGACTATACCAAAGGATTCAAGTTCTCTACTTATGCGACTTGGTGGATTCGCCAGGCAATCACCCGTGCTATTGCAGACCAGGCCCGTACCATTCGGATTCCTGTTCACATGGTGGAAACCATTAACAAGTTGGTTCGTGAACAACGCAACCTCTTGCAAGAATTGGGACAAGATCCTACACCAGAACAAATTGCTGAACGCATGGATATGACCCCTGATAAGGTTCGTGAAATCTTGAAGATTGCTCAAGAACCTGTTTCTCTTGAAACACCAATTGGGGAAGAAGACGATAGCCATTTGGGAGATTTCATCGAAGACGAAGTGATTGAAAATCCAGTAGACTACACTACTCGTGTGGTTCTACGAGAACAATTGGATGAAGTCCTCGATACTTTGACAGACCGGGAAGAAAATGTTCTTCGTTTGCGTTTTGGTTTGGATGACGGTAAAATGCGAACCTTGGAAGATGTGGGGAAAGTCTTTAACGTGACCCGTGAACGGATCCGTCAAATTGAAGCCAAAGCCCTCCGCAAACTGCGCCACCCAAGCAGAAGCAAACCATTGCGCGATTTTATAGAGGATTAAAAAGATCCTGTGGATCTTTTTAACGGCCACCCAAAAACAAGAGAGTGGCCAAGTCCGGGGGACCTTTTTAACCCGAGCCGAGAAACTCGGAAGTGAGGAAGGTCCAGTGGACATTTTTAACGGCCACCCAAAAACAAGAGAGTGGCCAGATTCAGTGGACCTTTTTAACCCGAGCCGAGAAATTCGGAAGCGAGGAATGCCCAGTTGACATTTTTAACGGTTGCCTAGACATAAAAAAGCGACCCAGGTTCGGGCGGTCTTTTATAGAGTACCCTTAATATTGGGGTTCCCGTAAACAAAGAAATTCTTCTTAGGGATGAACCCAAGGATGAAGGAGTGAAGAATGAGTTATACGACAGAAGAAATCGAACAAATTAAAAACCGTATTCTTGAAAATCTAGAGCAGGTTATCGATCCGGAATTAGGTATTGATATTGTCAACCTTGGTTTGGTCTACGAAATTCGGTTTGATGGTGAAACTGGTGAAACAGAAATCGATATGACCCTAACCACTATGGGTTGTCCATTGGCAGACTTGCTGACGGATCAGATTTATGATGCCTTAACAGGAATGGAAGAAGTGACTAAGGTAGATGTAAAATTGGTCTGGTATCCAGCTTGGACGGTTGAAAAGATGAGCCGCTATGCGCGGATTGCTTTAGGAATCAAATAAGATTACTTTAAAGGAGGGACGGATGTTTCTCCTTTTTTTGGATAGATGATTTGATCATCAAATAGTACGAATATTCGATTTTCTTTTCCGATTATATCTTGCAATCACTTCTTAGTAAGGTTATAATAGAATCATTATTAAATTAAGGAGAAGATTATGAATCAGTACCCTTTGGTCTACTTAGACCATGTTCAAAAAGTGTATGGTAAACATATTGCCTTATATGATGTGAGTGTCAATATTCAACCGGGTCGTATCATTGGTTTGTTAGGACCAAACGGAAGTGGGAAAACCACCATTATTAAATTAGTGAATGGGCTCTTGCAACCTACTTCAGGTAATGTCTACATCCATGGCCAAGTACCGTCTGCAAAAACCAAACAAGTCGTTTCTTATTTACCAGATACAACTTATTTGGATGAGAATATGAAGATTTCAGAAACCCTTCGTTTCTTCCAAGACTTCTACAAGGATTTCAATGTGCAACGTGCTTATCAATTGCTAAATGATTTACATTTACATCCCGAGCAAAAATTGAAACAACTCTCTAAAGGGAATAAAGAAAAAGTTCAATTAATTTTGGTTATGAGCCGCGAAGCGGATTTGTACATTCTTGATGAACCAATTGGTGGAGTGGACCCTGCTGCGCGTGACTACATCCTTAGAACCATCATTCAAAATCGTCGTCCAAATTCATCCGTATTGATTTCAACTCACTTAATTGCGGATGTTGAACAAGTCTTGGATGAAGCACTCTTTATCAATCAAGGTCGTATTCTATTGCATGAAAATACAACTGTCCTTCGCAATCAATACGGTAAATCGATTGATGAGATCTTCCGTGAACAATTTAGAATGTATTAGGAGGTTCTTATGTTTGGGAAATTAATGAAATATGAAATAAAAGCAACCTATAAGTGGTATCTCATTATTTCGGGTGTGCTTGCTATTCTCGCTATTTTTGCTGGTTTATTAGCTTCTAGTGTTATTACTGGCGCAGCAAGTTATACAGCAGATACAACCTATACGATTGTGGGAATTGTTGCTCTGGTTATTTTTGCGGGTTACATTGGGTTGACCTTGACCAACTATATCATTATTATTCGTCGTTTTTACAATAATATTTTTGGTCGAGAAGGTTATTTGACCTGGACTTTGCCAACTGGCTCTCATACCGTTTTACTTGCAAAAGCTACATCTGCTTTGATTTGGAGTATCTTCTGTTTTATTAGCTTGGTCCTTTCTTTGGTTATTTTCCTAGGTGTAATTGGACTTTCTCAACAACAGAATATCTTTGAGGTGCTTGGTCTACTTCTTGAACGTATTGGTGGCCCTCTGTTTTGGCAAACCTTGTTTTTCCAATTGTTAGCAACCATTTCAGGGATTCTGATGCTCTATTGTGCGATTTCACTGGGCCAACTCTTTATTAATCATCGTGTCGTAATGGCCTTTGTCTTTGGTTTTATTCTTTGGGTTGTTCTTAGCATCATTGGAAGAATGTTTCCTACTGTGGAGTTAACTAGCCTTTCATATCTGTCAAGTGGCTATTATGATACCCTTAGTGATGTATTGGCTGTTAACTTTATTCCGGCTTATATCTATGAACTAGTGAAAATTGTAGCGATGTACTTTACCGTTCATTATGTAACAAAATTCAAATTGAACTTGCAATAAGAATGAAAGAGGAAGGAATTCCTCTTTTTCTTTTGCCATTTTACCCAAAAAATGATACACTGGACTATATCATTTTGGGGTCGTTACGGATTCGACAGGCATTATGAGGCATATTTTGCGACTCGTGTGGCGACGTAAACGCTCAGTTAAATATAACTGCAAAAAATAACACTTCTTACGCTCTAGCTGCCTAAAAACCAGCAGGCGTGACCCGATTCGGATTGCTCGTGTCTGATGACAGGTCTTAATTTTAGCGAGATACGATCAAACTTTGTCTAGCAGTTTGATAAGAGATTGATAGACTCGCAGTTTCTTGGCTTGAGTTATGTGTCGAGGAACTGTTAAAGCAATACATAACCTATGGTTGTAGACAAATATGTTGGCAGATGTTTGGACGTGGGTTCGATTCCCACCGGCTCCATTTTTATATATGCAAGAGGCTGGGACAAATGTCCTAGCCTCTTAACTGTCTTTGGGTTGTCGAGCAAGACTCAGTGGTTGAGTGGGCTCTACTACGCTGATTTCATCAGCTTTTACAGCCCTACTCAACTGTGCGGAGGTGGGACGACGAAATCGAATTCTAACGAATTACCGATTTCTGTCCCACTCTCTTTTTGTTTCTTTAAAATCCATCAAGCAATGATATCTTGTGAGCTATTCCTAAATTTTTTGTTGACAGAAGGAGCGCTTTTCCGTATAATGGATACTAGTTTGGAAGATTACTCAAGAGGCTTAAGAGGCCGTGTTGGAAACGCGGTAGGCGTGTAACAGCGTGCGTGGGTTCGAATCCCATGTCTTCCGTATAAGAAAGAAAAGCAGATCAGTAGGTCTGTTTTTTTGTTAGGCAGGATTGGCAATGGGTAAGAGTGTCTTCTTTGCCGGATTTCCTGTATAATAGAAGGAAAGAACGGATGAAAAGGAGAACAAGGTGATTACACAGCTGGACACAAAATCAGTCTACACCTTTATGGACAGTTTAGTCTCTATTCGAGACTATATTCATCGTGCCAAAGAAATGGGTTACCAACAAATTGGTCTCATGGACATCGATAATTTATATGGGGCTTACGAGTTTTTAGAGGAGTGTCAAAAAGCTGGTATGGGGGCTGTCCTAGGTCTTGATTTGGAAGTCGAGATACCGGCGGGTCCTTTGTCTATCCGTTTGGTTGCATTAGGAACCAAAGGCTATAAACACTTAATTAAGATTTCCAGCATGAAAATGATGGGGACAACAGATTGGTCAGCCTTTCAACACTTATTGGATGATATAGCCATCATCGTTCCCTATTTTGAAGGGATTGAGTATTTAGACTTGGGCCAAGACTTTGCGATTGGTGTCTTTCCGGATACTCCAGCGAAACATTTTTCTCGTGCTGTTTTCCCACTTCATACGGTCCGCTATTTTTCTACGAGTGATTTGGAGAGTCTTCAGATGCTCCACGCCATTCGTAATAATTGCAGTCTGAAGGAAGTAGGAGCTATTGACACCTCTATGATGTTCCTGTCACCTGAAGAGTTGGAGCGGGCCTTTTCACATAATTATCCGGATAGTATTCCTTATCTAGAAAAGACTCTTGCGGCCATTCATTATGAGATTGATACGCAATTAAAACTTCCCCGCTTTAATCCAGAGAAGCCTGCAGTCGAGGAATTACGTGAGTTGGCTGAAGAAGGCTTGAGAGCTAAGGGGCTGAACCAGGCGGTTTACCAAGAGCGTTTGCGTCATGAATTGGCTGTCATCCATCAGATGGGCTTTGATGACTACTTCTTGATTGTCTGGGATTTATTACGCTTTGGTCGAAGTCAGGGTTACTATATGGGGATGGGACGTGGATCAGCAGTTGGTAGTCTAGTAGCCTATGCCTTGGATATTACAGGGATTGATCCAGTCAAGAACAATCTTCTCTTTGAGCGTTTTTTGAACTTAGAGCGCTATACAATGCCAGATATTGATATTGATATTCCAGATGTCTATCGTCCCAAATTTATCCAGTATGTTAAAAATCGCTATCGCAGTCCTCACGTGGCTCAAATTGTGACCTTCTCAACTTTTGGGGCCAAGCAAGCCATTCGGGATGTCTTTAAGAGGTTTGGGACTCCAGAATATGAATTAACCAACCTCACCAAGCGGATCGGCTTGCGGGATACCTTAGCCTCTGCTTATGAAAAGAATTTAGCATTTCGTCAAGCTATCCAAAGTCGCCCAGAATACCGTAAAGGATTTGAAATTGCGAAGAGGATTGAAGGGCAACCGCGTCAGACGTCGATTCATGCGGCAGGCGTCGTCATGAGTGGCGAAGACCTCACCAATCAAATTCCAATCAAGATGGGTGAGGAGATGAATCTGACCCAATATGATGCCCATGGTGTTGAAGCAAATGGCTTGCTCAAGATGGACTTCTTAGGACTAAGAAATTTGACCTTTGCTCAACGGATGCAAGAAGCAGTGAAGGAAAAATATCAAAAGGATATTAAAATCGAGGATATTCCTCTAGAAGATCCGGAAACAATTGCTTTATTTGCTGCAGGCAATACCAAGGGGATCTTCCAGTTTGAGCAAGCGGGAGCTATCCGTTTGCTGAGACGAGTTCAACCTAGCTGTTTTGAAGAAATTGTTGCGACGACTTCCTTGAACCGGCCAGGAGCTAGTGACTATATCGATAATTTCGTTAAACGCAAGCACGGCAAGGAAAAGGTCGATATGGTCGATCCTAGTTTGGAAGGGATTCTAGCACCAACTTATGGCATCATGCTCTATCAGGAGCAAGTCATGCAGGTGGCCCAGACCTTTGCTGGCTTTAGTCTAGGAAAGGCCGATATCCTCAGACGGGCCATGGGGAAAAAGAATGTGACAGAGATGCATCGGATGGAGGATGACTTTATCAAGGGAGCTGTCGCGCTTGGACATAGCGAGGAAAAAGCCAAGCAAGTCTTTGCCATTATGGAAAAATTTGCTGGCTATGGCTTCAATCGTTCCCATGCCTATGCATACTCAGCCCTGGCTTTCCAATTGGCCTACTTTAAAGTCCATTACCCAGATGTCTTCTTTGACATTATGCTCAACTACTCTAGCAGTGATTACTTGACCGATGCATTGCAATTCGACTTCCAAGTGGCTCCTTTGACCATTAATACCATTCCTTATAAAGATAAGTTCCAAGATCAGAAGATTTATCTAGGAATGAAAAATATTAAAGGACTTCCAAAAGATCTAGCCTTTTGGATTATTGACCAACGTCCGTTTGAGAGTATTGAAGATTTTATCTTGCGCTTGCCCAGTCAGTACCACAAACTTCCTCTTTTAACGCCACTAGTAGAATTGGGATTGTTTGACTGCTTTGAAAAGAATCGAAGAAAAGTCCTTCAGAACCTTCCTAATCTATTTGTTTTTGCAGATGAGTTGGGTAGTTTATTTGGCGAAGCTAATTATTCCTGGATGGATGCCGAGGATTACAGCAAGGCTGAGAAGTATGAAATGGAGCAAAGGGTCATAGGGGTCGGTCTCAGTCCTCATCCTCTGGTGGAAATTCTATCCGCAAGTAGCCAACCAGTGCGGCCAATCGTTTCTTTAAGCGAAGGAGAACTGGCAACCATATTGGTCGAAGTCCAATCAATCCGGACGATTCGAACAAAAAATGGGGAAAATATGGCCTTTTTACAAGTATCCGATCTCCAAAAGAAGATGGATGTCACCCTTTTTCCAGAAACTTATCGCCAGTATAGTTCAAAAATAAGAGAAAAGGGCTATTACTATCTCAAGGGGAAAATACAGTCTAGAGATGGTCGACTCCAAATGATTTTGATGGAAGCAGAAGAAGCTACCAATCAGCGTTTTTGGATTCAATTGTTTGATCACCAAGAGGACCGGGCAGTTTTAGATATTTTAAAAGCCTATCCGGGTCCCTATCCTGTTGTTATTCGCTATGAAGAGGAGAAAAAGACCATCCAATTAAAAGGAGTTTCCGTCCAGAAAAACGAGAAGTTAGAAAATGATCTGGCAAGTATTGCTATGAAAACGATTTATCGATAAAATCTACGGAAAATAGGAGAAATTTGAGCCTCTTTGTGTTATAATCATTTAGAATGTAAAAGAAAAAAAGGAGCAAATATCGAAATGAAACGTATTGCTGTTTTAACCAGTGGTGGAGATGCCCCTGGAATGAATGCTGCTATCCGTGCAGTTGTTCGCCAAGCAATTTCTGAGGGAATGGAAGTATTTGGTATCTATAATGGATACGCTGGTATGGTTGCTGGCGATATCCATCAATTGGATGCTTCATCAGTTGGGGATATTATTTCTCGTGGTGGAACAATGCTTCACTCAGCTCGCTATCCTGAATTTGCTGAACGCGAAGGTCAATTAAAAGGGATTGAGCAGTTGAAGAAACATGGAATCGAAGGTGTCGTCGTTATCGGTGGTGATGGATCATACCACGGAGCGATGCGTTTGACAGAACATGGCTTCCCGGCTGTAGGACTTCCTGGTACAATTGATAATGATATCGTTGGTACAGATTTTACAATTGGATTTGATACAGCTGTCACAACTGTAATGGATGCGATTGATAAGATCCGGGATACATCGTCTAGTCACCATCGTACCTTTGTAATCGAGGTAATGGGACGTAATGCAGGGGATATTGCCCTTTGGTCAGGTATTGCTTCAGGAGCTGATGAGATCATCATTCCAGAAGAAGGATTCAAAATCGAAGATGTCGTTGAAAGCATCAAGATGGGCTACGAGAAAGGTCGTACACACAACATCATCGTCCTTGCAGAAGGTGTGATGTCTGCTGCTGAATTCGGTAAAGCCTTGAAGGATGCCGGAGATACAAGTGATCTTCGTGTAACAGAACTTGGACATATCCAACGTGGTGGTTCACCAACTGCGCGTGACCGTGTCCTTGCTTCACGTTTGGGTGCACATGCTGTTAAGTTGTTGAAAGCTGGTATCGGTGGCGTAGCTGTTGGTATTCGCAATGAACAAATGGTGGAAAACCCAATTCTTGGTAGTGCAGAAGAAGGTGCCCTCTTTAGCTTAACTGAAGATGGTAAGATTAAAGTGAACAACCCTCACAAGGCTGACTTGAACCTTGCAGAGTTGAACCGTAGCTTATCTTCTATTTAATATTTATTTGTTAAAATTTGTCTAAAAAGACAGTGTATTTTAAAAGGAGTCATAGAAATCATGAACAAACGTGTAAAAATCGTTGCAACCTTAGGTCCTGCGGTAGAAATCCGCGGTGGTAAAAAATTTGGTGATGATGGATATTGGGGTGAAAAACTTGACGTTGAAGCTTCAGCACAAAACATTGCTAAATTGATCGAAGCTGGTGCCAACACTTTCCGTTTCAACTTCTCACACGGTGACCACCAAGAACAAGGTGATCGTATGGCAACAGTTAAACGTGCAGAAGAAATCGCTGGTAAAAAAGTTGGTTTCCTTCTTGATACAAAAGGTCCAGAAATCCGTACAGAGTTGTTCGAAGGCGATGCTAAAGAGTACTCTTATACAACTGGTGAAAAAATTCGCGTTGCGACTAAACAAGGTATCAAATCAACCCGTGAAGTGATTGCCTTGAACGTTGCTGGCGCACTTGACATCTACGATGATGTTGAAGTTGGTCGCCAAGTATTGATTGACGATGGTAAATTGGGTCTTCGTGTTGTAGAAAAAGACGATGCAAGTCGTGAATTCATCGTTGAAGTTGAAAACGACGGTGTGATCGCTAAACAAAAAGGTGTTAACATCCCTAACACAAAAATTCCTTTCCCAGCTCTTGCTGAACGCGATAACGACGATATCCGTTTTGGTTTGGAACAAGGTATCAACTTCATCGCGATCTCATTCGTACGTACTGCAAAAGACGTGAACGAAGTTCGTGCTATCTGTGAAGAAACTGGTAACGGTCACGTTCAATTGTTCGCGAAAATCGAAAACCAACAAGGTATCGATAACTTGGATGAAATCATTGAAGCAGCTGATGGTATCATGATTGCTCGTGGTGACATGGGTATCGAAGTACCATTCGAAATGGTTCCAGTTTACCAAAAAATGATCATCACAAAAGTGAATGCTGCTGGTAAAGTTGTTATCACTGCAACAAACATGCTTGAAACAATGACTGAAAAACCACGTGCGACTCGTTCAGAAGTATCAGACGTATTTAACGCTGTTATCGACGGAACTGATGCTACTATGCTTTCAGGTGAGTCTGCAAATGGTAAATACCCACTTGAGTCTGTTAGTACAATGGCTACTATCGATAAGAACGCTCAAACTCTTCTTAACGAATACGGACGTTTGAACTCAGATTCATTCGAACGTAACTCTAAGACAGAAGTTATGGCTTCAGCTGTTAAAGATGCAGCAAGCTCAATGGATATCAAATTGATTGTAACTTTGACTAAGACAGGTCACACTGCACGTTTGATTTCTAAATACCGTCCAAATGCTGATATCTTGGCATTGACATTTGACGAATTGACAGAGCGTGGATTGATGTTGAACTGGGGTGTCATCCCAATGTTGACAGATGCTCCATCATCAACTGACGATATGTTCGAAATCGCAGAACGTAAAGCAGTAGAAGCAGGTCTTGTACAATCTGGTGACGATATCGTAATCGTTGCAGGTGTGCCACTTGGTGAAGCTGTTCGTACAAATACTATGCGTATCCGTACAGTACGTTAATCTAACCAATGAACAAACCTTGTTCTCTAAGTTTAAATGCTTGGAGGCAAGGTTTTTTTAGTGCAAGTTTCTGACAATTTGGGAATGTGGGCCTTTTTTATTGTCTAATAAAATGGTATAATGGAATGAACTGAAAGGGGGGATAGGAATGTCGAAAAGGGATTTGATTCGGAATATTATCATCATTGGAATATTGGGCTTGGTACTCATTACTTTGCGCCTATTTGTTTTTCAACCATTGTGGGTATCTGATCAAATGGCCAATGCCTCCGTTAAGAAAGATGATTTAGTATTAGCGACTAAAAAGGGGAAGATTGATCGAACAGACTTGGTCCTCTATCATGTAAAAGAGAAACAATATCTTGGACGTGTCATTGCGATAGAGAGCGATGAGGTCAGCTATGTGGATGATGTCTTTTATCTGAATGGTGTAGCTACAGCAGAGCCATATTTGGACAAGATGAAGACCAAACATTTGGCAGCCCCAAGTGGCGATTATTTTACAAATGATTTTTTCTCTAGAGAACTTAAGGGAACCAAGGCTGGAAAAGTACCAAGTAATAGTTACTTAGTCCTAAATGATGATCGCAACAATACCAAAGACAGTCGTGAATTTGGTTATATTCAAGCAGATCAGATTGAGGGTGTTGTCGATTTTAGATTGTACCCTCTAAATAAATTTGGTTTTATTAAAGAAGAATAGTCCGGAAGGGCTATTTTTTCTTACAAAAAAACTACTGCAGAAATGAATTGCAGTAGCTTTTTATTCTTGTTAGATTGAGGTAGAGAGTTCTATTTTTCCTGTTTACTGGTAATTTGGTGAAAGACCTTTTGCCAGTGTTCATGACGTCGCCAGAGACTGGTATGGATCTGGTTATTTAACTCATAGCGAATCAATTTGGTCTTTTGACTGATGGATTCGATTTCGAAATTCTTAAAGGGAATTTGATGTTCTTCCTGCAAACGGACCAGGTCCTCCTTGTGACTTTCTTGGCCGAATTCATTAATGAGGGTGAAGTTGTCTGCCAGGAGGGTTTGGTATTCTTGCTGAGCCTGCAAGCGTTCTTCATAGGTCTTTAACTTGAGAAGGACATTGTCCAAAATCTCATCTTCAGGGATAGAACTTGGCTCCACATGGACGTCAATGTCAAAGACTCCAAATTTTTCCTTGAGAAGGCGCTCGACCTCTTCGGTAATGGCATGGCTCTCATAAACAGAGAGGTCTGGATTCATTTCAATGACGACATCCAGGTAGATATTGCTTCCGTAGGTCCGTCCCCGTTGGGATTTGACCCGGCTAACCTTTGGTAATTCCAGAATCGCCGCCTTGTATTTATCCAGGAGACTTTCATCAAACCCATCAGAGAGACTGAAGGAGGATTCGATGAAAATATCGTAGGCGGTTTTTAGGATAAAGAAGGTGATGACAATGGCCACCAATTGGTCCACAATGGGGTAGTTGAGAGCGCTAGCTCCAATCGCAACAGAAGTTCCCAAGGAAGTAACCACGTCAGAGAGGTTGTCTTTGGCAGCTGCCTTGAGGGCCTTGGATTGGGCTTTCTTGGCTAAATTGCGGTTATGAAGATAGACCGCAAACATGACAAGGGCTGATCCAACTCCGACGATAGCTCCTAAAGGATCGATGACAGTGGTTTCTCTACTGAGGATTTTCTGAACAGTATCTCGTAGGACATCAAAGCCCACATAAAACATGATGATGGACGTCACCAGACTAGCTAGATCTTCAATCTTCCAATGACCGAACCGGTGGTCGCGGTCAGCTGGCTGGCGGGCTAAGCGAATGCCAATGAGAAGGGCGACATTGCTGATAATATCGGATAAGTTATTAAAACCATCAGCGACCAAACTGGAGGAGTGAAGAAGATGGCCTGTTGCTAATTTAGCTGCGGAAAGAATCAGGTAGGCGACAATACTGATCAGGGCTCCACGTTCGGCTAGTTTTAAATTACTTTGTGATTGATTCACTTAGACCTCCTCCAGACTTCTGTAGATTTCCTCCTAAGCGACAAACTTGGATCGTTGTTGATGAGGAAATATTCGTTCTTCTTAAGGCTTTATTATAGCTTTTTTAAGTGCAAAATTCAAATGATGCCAACTGTTTCCAAAAGGAGAAAGGGCGAAAATGTGGTATAATAGAACGATTGAATGAATGAGGAGTATGAGATGAATCCTTTATTGAATGGTATGAATGATCGCCAAGCAGAGGCGGTCCAAACGACAGAAGGTCCCCTTTTGATCATGGCGGGGGCTGGTTCTGGTAAGACACGTGTCCTGACCCACCGGATCGCTTACTTGATCGATGAAAAAATGGTCAATCCTTGGAATATTTTGGCCATTACCTTTACCAATAAAGCCGCTCGAGAGATGAAGGAACGGGCTTATCAGTTGAATCCAGCCACCCAAGATTGCTTGATTGCCACCTTCCACTCTATGTGTGTGCGTATTCTCCGTCGAGATGCGAATCATATTGGCTACAATCGCAACTTCACCATTGTCGATCCAGGTGAGCAACGGACCTTGATGAAGCGGATCTTGAAGTCCTTGAACTTGGATCCTAAGAAATGGAATGAACGGACCATCTTGGGGACTATTTCCAATGCCAAAAATGACCTGATTGATGAAGTGGCCTATGCTGCCCAGGCTGGAGATATGTATACCCAGATCGTTGCTAAGTGCTATGAGGCTTATCAAAAGGAACTCCGTCAGTCAGAAGCAGTAGACTTTGATGACTTGATCATGCTGACTCTTCGTCTTTTTGACCAGCATCCAGATGTGCTGACCTATTACCAGCAGAAGTTCCAATACATCCATGTGGATGAGTACCAAGATACCAACCATGCTCAATACCAATTGGTCAAACTCTTGGCTTCTCGCTTTAAAAATATCTGTGTCGTTGGGGATGCGGACCAGTCTATTTATGGTTGGCGGGGAGCAGATATGCAGAATATCCTGGACTTTGAAAAGGATTATCCTGATGCAAAGGTCGTTTTGTTAGAGGAAAATTATCGTTCCACTAAAACTATCCTGCAAGCAGCTAATGATGTCATCAAAAACAATCGCCACCGCCGTCCGAAGAATCTATGGACACAAAATGAAGACGGGGAAGAGATTGTCTATTACCGGGCCAATGACGAGCAGGATGAAGCGGTCTTTGTTGCTAAGACCATTGAGGAGCTCAGTCGCGAAGCTGGCTACAAACACCGTGATTTTGCTGTTCTCTATCGGACCAATGCCCAGTCACGGACTATTGAAGAAGCGCTACTCAAGTCCAACATTCCTTACACTATGGTAGGGGGCACCAAGTTCTACAGCCGGAAGGAAATTCGGGATGTCATTGCTTATCTGAACTTGATTGCCAACCTCAGTGACAATATCAGTTTTGAGCGCATCATCAATGAACCCAAGCGGGGAATCGGGCCAGGTACAGTGGATAAGATTCGTGACTTTGCTCAAATGCAAGAGTCTTCACTTCTAGATGCTTCAGCCAATATCGTGCTCTCAGGCATCAAAGGAAAGGCTGCCCAAGCCATCTGGGACTTTGCCAATCTCATTCTTGATTTGAGAGAAAGATTAGACCAGCTGACCATTACAGAATTGGTCGAAGAAGTTCTTGACAAGACAGGCTATATGACAGCCCTAACCAATCAGGGAAATTTGGAAAGTCAGGCCCGCATCGAGAATATCCAAGAGTTCCTATCTGTTACCAAGAATTTTGATGAAAACGGAGAAAACGTCGAAGACGAAACAGGTGTGGAGACCCTGAGTCGCTTCTTGAACGATTTGGCTTTGATTGCCGATACAGATGATGGAGCGCAAGAGACCTCAGAAGTCACCTTGATGACCCTTCACGCGGCTAAAGGATTGGAGTTTCCAGTCGTCTTCTTGATTGGGATGGAAGAAAATGTCTTTCCTCTTAGTCGAGCAGCTGAGGATCCGGATGAATTGGAAGAAGAGCGTCGCCTAGCATATGTAGGAATCACGAGGGCAGAGAAGGTTCTCTTCTTGACCAATGCCAACTCTCGTTTGCTCTTTGGACGGACCAGCTACAACCGCCCGACGCGTTTCATCAATGAAATTAGCTCGGATTTATTGACCTATCAAGGATTAGCGCGTCCAGCCAACACTAGCTTTAAGGCTTCTTATAGCAATGGAGGCGGAACGACCTTTGGAAAAGGAATGAGCCTGTCACAAGCCCTTCAAGAGCGCAAGAGACAAGCAGCTCCAAGTGCCCTCACGTCATCAAGCCTCCCCTTTGGCAATGGCAACCGTTCTAGCGCCAAAGAAAGTGTCGCTTGGGCCATTGGTGATATTGCCATTCACAAGAAGTGGGGCGAAGGAACTGTCCTAGAAGTCTCTGGTAGTGGCAATACCCAAGAGCTCAAGATCAACTTCCCAGAAGTGGGTCTCAAAAAACTCTTGGCTAGTGTCGCGCCAATTGAGAAGAAATAAGTCGAGATCAGGAAGCTAAGTTTACTGTTTCAGATTATAAACAAGCAACCTCTATTCAGAAATCTTAAGTTATTACTGAATGAGACTATTGAAAAAAGATATTTTGGAACTAGTGCAAAATAGATTGAGACTTTTCGCCGTGAGGAAAGCACCAGAAACGCATTAGTTTCTGGTGCTCGGTAGATTTGAGACGGAAGGCTCAAATCTAAGGTATGGAATCCCAAAGGGAGTCGCTACCGTCCGTCCTCACTTAAGGAAAGTCTCAATAGAGAAATGAATATTCTGTTAAAACCAGCAAGCCTTGTTTGCTGGTTTTGATTTTACTGGTGGCATGATATAATATACTAAGAATAGAGAAAGAGGCATGCTATGAACGAAATCAAGTGCCCCAACTGTGGGGAAGTCTTTACAGTCAACGAAAGTCAATACAGCGAACTCTTGTCACAGGTACGGACAGCTGAGTTTGACAAGGAAATTCATGAGCGGATTCGGCAAGAGTTGGCTTTGGCTGAGCAAAAGGCCCTTAATGAGCAACAAGAGAAGTTAGCTAAGAAGGATCAAGAAATTGCCCAGTTACAAAACCAGATTCAACAGTTTGATACTGAAAAAGAATTGGCCAAAAAAGAGGTGGAGCAAACCGCTAGCCAAAGCCTGCTAGAGAAAGAAAAAGAAGTGCAAGCACTGGAGAATCAGTTGGCCACTTTGCGCTTGGAGCATGAGAATCAACTGCAAAAAACTTTATCTGCACTGGAAAAAGAGCGAGACGAGGTTAAGAATCAGCTAGCCTTGCAAGAAAAGGAAGCAGCACTCGTCCAGACTTCTCTCAAAGAGCGCTATGAGGTAGTGCTGCGGCAGAAAGACGAGACCATAGAGTTCTACAAGGATTTCAAAGCTAAGCAGTCTACTAAGATGATTGGCGAGAGTTTGGAACAGCACTGCGAGTATGAGTTTAACAAGAATCGTATGGCTATGTTTCCACGAGCTGAGTTTGGCAAGGACAATGATGCCAGAACTGGCAGCAAGGGTGACTACATTTACCGTGAGGTGGATGAAAATGGTGTAGAAATCCTCTCTATCATGTTTGAGATGAAAAATGAAGGCGATGAGACAGCGACCAAGAAGAAAAACGAGCATTTCTTCAAAGAGCTGGATAAGGACCGGCGGGAGAAAGGTTGCGAGTATGCTATTCTGGTGACACTTCTTGAGGCTGATAGCGAGCTCTACAATTCGGGTATTGTCGATGTGTCCTACGTCTATGAGAAGATGTATGTTATCCGGCCTCAGTTCTTCTTGCCCATGATTACCCTCTTGCGCAATGCGGCTCTTAACTCTCTTAAATACAAGCAAGAACTAGCACTTATCCGTGAGCAAAATATTGACATCACCCACTTTGAAGAAGATCTAGACGCCTTCAAGGTTGCCTTTGCTAAGAACTACAATTCAGCCTCCGTCAACTTCGGTAAGGCCATCGATGAAATCGACAAAGCCATCAAGCGAATGGAAGAAGTCAAGAAATTCCTCACCACATCAGAAAATCAACTCCGCCTCGCTAATAATAAGTTGGATGATGTATCAGTCAAAAAATTGACCCGCAAAAATCCAACCATGAAAGCTAAATTTGATGCTCTGAAAGGAGAATAATCTTTGTATTCAGCTAAGAACGCTACCT
>NZ_JAPJPF010000015.1 GCF_030825805.1 Streptococcus sp. | reverse complement strand
GCAGACCCAAGCCTAGACATCCAATGGGAAAACTTGGAAGAAGCAGAAGTCTCAGAAGCAGATAAGAACCACCCATTGCTCAAAGACGTCAAACCCCTAAAAGCAGAAGATTTGTAAAAATGAAGCTCTTAAAACAATCAAGAAAATTATTATATAGTTTTTAGGTTTGCTATAAACGAGCGAAGCGAGCTATATGCTTAGCTTTCCGCCGTGAGAAAATAATGTTTCAGGTGCTCGGAAGTTTTGAGACACTAGGCTCAAAACTTAGTCATGGAACTTCTTCGAAGTTCGCTGACGTCCGTACTCACCTAAGGAAAGCTAAAAAAAGATTGATTTAAGGAACGATAAAGAAAAAACAATTTTTTGGAGAAAAAATGACTGAATACAAAAATATCATCGTAACCGGTGGCGCTGGTTTCATCGGTTCAAACTTCGTACACTATGTCTACAACAACCATCCAGACGTACATGTGACTGTCCTTGACAAACTCACTTACGCTGGTAACCGTGCCAACATCGAAGAAATCCTTGGGGACCGTGTTGAATTGGTTGTGGGGGATATTGCTGATGCAGCCTTGGTTGACCAATTGGCTGCTAAGGCTGATGCGATCGTTCACTATGCGGCTGAAAGCCACAATGACAATTCATTGAATGACCCATCACCATTTATCCACACAAACTTCATTGGTACCTACACACTCTTAGAAGCTGCTCGTAAATACGACATTCGTTTCCACCACGTGTCAACAGACGAAGTCTATGGTGACCTTCCATTGCGCGAAGATCTTCCTGGACATGGGGAAGGTCCTGGTGAAAAATTCACTGCAGAAACCAAATACAACCCATCATCCCCTTATTCATCAACCAAGGCTGCTTCAGACTTGATTGTGAAGGCTTGGGTTCGTTCCTTCGGTGTTAAGGCAACCATTTCAAACTGTTCAAACAACTATGGTCCATACCAACACATCGAGAAGTTCATCCCACGTCAAATCACCAACATCTTGTCAGGTATCAAACCAAAACTTTATGGTGAAGGCAAGAACGTCCGTGACTGGATCCACACCAACGACCACTCAACTGGTGTTTGGGCTATCCTTACTAAAGGCCGTATCGGTGAAACTTACTTGATCGGTGCCGATGGTGAAAAGAACAACAAGGAAGTGCTTGAGTTGATCCTTGAAAAAATGGGTCAACCAAAAGATGCCTACGACCGTGTAACAGACCGTGCTGGTCACGATTTGCGTTACGCCATCGATTCAACAAAATTGCGTGAAGAATTAGGTTGGGAACCACAATTCACCAACTTCGAAGCAGGTTTGGAAGAAACCATTAAGTGGTATACAGATAACCAAGACTGGTGGAAAGCCGAAAAAGAAGCTGTTGAAGCTAACTACGCGAAAACACAAGAAGTTCTCAAGTAAAAACAAGCCTCTATCGATCAGGATTTCTGGTCGACAGAGGCTTTTCTATATTTTTAAAATAGACTATACTGTTTTTTAGAATGCATACAAACTTTTTTTGCATAAAATAACTAGTTAATTTTTTTAAAAAAAGTGATGTCTAATGGTTCGATTCATTTATGTAGTTATAAAACTTTCCGCTGTGAGAAAAGTGCTTGAAACAATAGTATTTCAAGCACTCGGGAGTTTTGGGAGTAAAACAGTTTGGGAAACTGTTTTAGCCTGAGCCCGGAAATTAAAGAGCGAGGGGGTTCAAAACGAATTGAACACAGGCTGCGGATTGTGTCAAAAAGATAAGTTCTCCTAGAATCTAAAGATTCTGCGTCAAACTTCCTATTTTGACTTTATCCGCAGACGCCCTTTGTATCTTAATTAGTCATGGAACTTCTTCGAAGTTCGCTGACGTCCGTACTCACCTAAGGAAAGTTTTTTTAAAAGTACTCTTTTCTATAATAAAAAGACCAAATGGTCTTTTTATTAATTAGCAGATGATTCGGTATCTGTAGCAGATGGTGTTGTGTCTGCAGGAGCTTCACTGGCACTGGTTTCTACCTGTGACGAGTCAGTTTGTTCAGAGCTTGCTTCCGATGCTTGGCTGCTACTAGCACTGGTATCTGTTCCCGTAGCACTTGAATCAGTAGCAGATCCATCCTTTTCATGGACAACAACAACGCTAGTGGAGCCATCTTTTTTCTCCTCTGTCTTAGTCGTCGGTTTCATGATACTGTAAATAGTAAAGGAAGTAACGATAATACCGAGAAGACTAGCAATCGTTGCGACAATCATCTGGAATAAAGAAAGGCTCTGTTTCACTTTTTCGCTTCTTGATGGTCTGTTGCTGTCTTGGTGTTTTTCTTTTCGTGAGTATTGTGACATAATCTGTTTCCTCTTCATTTCATATTTGGTTCTTTTATGTGAACACTTTAGTCATTATACGTTATTTTTATGAAAATGTCTAAGAAGAAATGAAAGAGGTTTTTAAAATTTCAAATTGCTTTCAAACTGGACGCTTTGAGTCTCGCTTGCCTCAGAGGACGTTTCAAAGTTTGCCTGTCCTTTTTCAGAGACGGAAATTGGTTGGTTTGTTTGACTAGGCTGGCTGATGATTTCATGGTTACTGAAACTAGAGGAGTCATTAGGAGAGATAAACTGGCCATTCGCCTGAATCTCTATCTTGTTTGGATCCGGGATAGAGTAGTCAATCTTTCCCTTGAATTCCTTGGTTTTTGAAATCACTTTTACATCTTTGACGCGGATGATACGACGGAACCAGCCATTGTATTCGACCAAGCATTTGAATTCGATGTGGCTATCGGATTCACCAGGGATTGGTTGGATAAGGCTCATTTCACGGAGGCTGCCTTCATCTTCTCTAAAGTATGGTGGCTTCTCCAAGGGCTGTTGTAGGTCACACTGTCCTTTACCGTGACAGGCTAGTTGGGCAGAAGGGAGGGCAAATGGAAGTGGTGGTAGGACAGAGAGCAGTCCTCCAAGAGCAAGACTTCCAGCTAGGGCAATGGAAAAATAGATCGGTCGTTTCATGCTTGTCTCCTTGTAACTTCAATCAGTTCCAGTTCTGGACTTGAGTAGGTCATAAAAAACAACAAGGGATCTTGTAAGCGTTTTACAAAACTCTCCATCTTCATCATAAGCTATTTTGAGAAATTTACAAGTTTTCTGTCTGAAACTAGGAACAAAATGAAGCCTGCCAAATCCTTGTCCCTCCAACCTATAAATGTTACAATAAGATGATTGAAAATTGACTAGGAGAGAGTGGAAGATGATTTACTTTGATAATTCAGCAACAACCAAACCTTATCCAGAAGCCTTGGCTACCTACACAGAAGTCGCAAGCAAAATTTGGGGCAATCCATCTAGCTTGCACAACCTGGGAAGTCAAGCGACCCGGATCTTGGAGGCATCTCGTAAGCAGATTGCTTCCCTCCTAGGCAAGAAAGCAGAAGAAATCTATTTCACCTCAGGTGGGACTGAAGGAGACAACTGGGCGATCAAGGGAGTTGCTTTTGAAAAAGCTCCTTATGGAAAGCATTTCATTGTCTCAGCTATTGAGCATCCAGCTGTGAAGGAATCGGCCCTTTGGCTACAAGGTCAAGGATTTGAAGTGGATATTGCTCCAGTTGATGCGCGTGGCTTCGTCCAAGTAGAAGAGTTGGAAAAACTCTTGCGTCCGGATACAACCCTCGTTTCGATCATGGCTGTCAATAATGAAGTGGGTTCTATCCAGCCTATTCAAGCTATTGCAGAGCTGTTAGCTGATCGTCCGACCATCACCTTCCATGTCGATGGGGTTCAGGCGCTGGCTAAGGTTTCAACCGCTCTCTACTTACCAGAACGAGTGGACCTGGCAAGTTTCTCCAGTCATAAGTTCCATGGACTTCGTGGGGTTGGTTTCCTCTATCTCAAAGAAGGGAAGAAAATCAGTCCCCTCTTAACAGGTGGCGGACAAGAAAAGGACCTTCGTTCGACGACTGAGAACTTAGCTGGAATTGCAGCGACTGCCAAGGCCTTGCGCTTGGCGATGGAGCGTCAAGAGGACTTTGAACGCAAGTGCCATCAGTTGAAGGAAGTTATTCGTGAAGAATTAGCCCACTATCCAGATGTGACTGTCTTCTCAGGAGATGAGGGCTTTGCACCCCATATCTTGACTTTTGGCATCAAGGGTGTGCGAGGAGAAGTCATCGTCCACGCTTTCGAAGAGTATGAGATTTATATCTCGACAACCTCTGCCTGCTCTTCCAAGGCTGGCAAACCAGCTGGAACCCTGATTGCTATGGGAGTCGATAAGGCTCTGGCACAAACAGCAGTCCGCCTCAGTCTTGATCTCGAAAATGACATGAGTCAGGTCGAGCAATTTTTGACCAAGTTCAAACTGATCTATGAAAAAACACGTAAGGTGCGTTAAGGAAAAGAAAAGGAAGTTACTATGCCATTAACTTATTCAGAAATTATGATCCGCTATGGAGAGCTTTCTACTAAAGGAAAGAACCGGATGCGCTTTATTAATAAATTGCGTAATAATATCTCAGATGTCTTGTCCATTTACCCAGCTGTCAAAGTGACAGCCGATCGGGATCGGGCCCATGCCTATCTAAATGGAACGGATTATGAACAGGTAGCTGAATCCCTCAAACAGGTCTTCGGGATTCAAAATTTTTCACCCGTTTACAAGATTGAAAAATCAGTCCCAGCCTTGATTTCAGCCGTTCAAGAAATCATGCAGGATATTTACCAAGAAGGGATGACCTTCAAGATTTCCAGCAGACGAAGTGACCATTCTTTTGAGTTGGATAGCCGTGAGCTCAACCAAACCTTGGGTGGCGCTGTCTTTGAAGCGATCCCAAGTATCCAAGCCCAAATGAAAAAACCGGATATCAACCTCCAAGTAGAGATCCGGGAAGAAGCAGCCTATATCTTTTATGAAACCATTAAGGGAGCAGGTGGTCTGCCAGTTGGGACGTCTGGTAAAGGCATGCTCATGCTATCTGGTGGGATTGATTCTCCAGTAGCGGGTTACCTAGCCTTGAAGCGAGGTGTGGACATTGAAGCGGTTCACTTTGCTAGCCCGCCTTATACCAGCCCGGGTGCGCTGAAAAAAGCCCACGATTTAACTCGTAAATTGACCAAGTTTGGGGGCAATATCCAGTTTATCGAGGTACCTTTTACTGAGATTCAAGAAGAGATTAAAGCCAAGGCGCCGGAAGCTTATCTCATGACTCTGACCCGTCGCTTTATGATGCGCATTACAGACCGTATCCGTCAAATTCGTGGTGGCCTAGTCATCATCAATGGGGAAAGTCTTGGTCAGGTTGCCAGCCAAACACTGGAGAGCATGCAAGCCATCAATGCCGTGACCAATACGCCCGTCATTCGTCCAGTGGTGACCATGGACAAGTTGGAGATTATCGATATCGCCCAGGCCATCGATACCTTTGAAATCTCTATCCAGCCTTTCGAAGATTGCTGTACCATCTTTGCGCCTGACCGTCCAAAGACTAATCCAAAACTAAAAAATGCAGAGCAGTATGAGCAACGTATGGATGTGGAAGCTTTAGTTGAGCGTGCGGTAGCAGGCATCATGATTACTGAGATCAGACCACAAGCAGAGACTGATGAAGTTGACGAGCTGATTGAAGGGCTGTTGTAGGAGTTTAGAAGTAGCTTTTTACTGAAAGAATCTGGAATTGTATCCATTAATGCTGAAGATAAGAGGGGGTATTTATGAACGAATGGGATTCCTTTTTGAGTGGGCTTATGGGAGCATTGTCTTGGAAAGATGGACAAGATAATGCTTTGCTGTTTGGAATGCCCAGTTGGACTTATTTACTTGGTCTCTTAGTTCATTTTCAGATTTTCCTGAGCTTGTATGCTCTCTTATTTTGGGGATTTCATTTAAGTATTAAGGAAGCTGGCTCTGTCAAGAGGGCCATGAGAAATAAATGGGAAATCATACGTCAAAGCCATAAAAGTAAGGGCAGAGCTATTTTTGCTACAATAATTGGCTCTCTTCTTATATTTATTATCTTTCCTGCTTATGAAGGATATCGTGTGACCAATGGTGTTTGGCGCTACAATTATTTTACTAATCAGACAACCGAGCTAAAAACGGCTTTAGTTACTGGTGTTGATACGGAGACAGGAGGAAGCAAGTCTACCTATTCTCGAATTACCTTCACTATTACGGTTGATGGGAAAGAGCGAAAAGTCAATGTTTCAGATAGTAATAAAAGTCTTGCCAGATCAGCTAAAAAACATTTGAAGCCTCCGATAGCTATTGAGGTTCATGTCAATCAAGAAGGGCAGATTGTATATTTGAAATAAATGGAAGTAAAGAATGAGGCTATTTACTTGAAAATCCGTTTTCATTAAATGAAATCACTTGCCAAAGGTTAGTAGAAGTGATATACTTAGAGAGTTGACTATGCACATGCCTGTGCAACCGCTCGATCATCGTTGCTCATCCTTTGAGCTTAAGTGGTTCGTCCCACGATGCTAGGCGAGTCTTCACAAAATACGGGGAAACCCAAAAATACATAGGAGGTGCATAATGAGCACATACGCAATCATTAAAACTGGCGGAAAACAAGTTAAAGTTGAAGTTGGTCAAGCAGTCTACGTTGAAAAATTGAACGTTGAAGCTGGTCAAGAAGTTACATTTAACGAAGTTGTTCTTGTTGGTGGTGAAAACACTGTTGTCGGAACTCCACTTGTTTCAGGAGCTACTGTTGTTGGAACTGTTGAAAAACAAGGAAAACAAAAGAAAGTTGTTACTTACAAGTACAAACCTAAAAAAGGTAGCCACCGTAAACAAGGTCACCGTCAACCTTACACTAAAGTTGTCATCAACGCAATCAACGCTTAATTTTTAGGAGAACACATGATACAAGCAGTCTTTGAACGAGCCGAAGATGGCGAGCTGAGGAGTGCAGAAATTACTGGTCACGCCGAAAGTGGCGAATACGGCTTAGATGTCGTGTGTGCATCGGTTTCTACGCTTGCCATTAACTTTGTCAACTCAGTTGAGAAATTTGCAGGCTATGAACCGGAACTAGAATTAAACGAAGAAGAGGGTGGCTTCATGCGGGTCACAATCCCGACAGATATTCCACCTCATCAAAGAGAAATGACCCAACTATTCTTTGAATCATTTTTCTTAGGGATGGCAAACTTATCGGAGAACTCATCGGAGTTCGTCCAAACAAGAGTTATCACAGAAAACTAACTGGAGGAAAACAATTATGTTGAAATTGAATCTTGCTAACTTGCAACTTTTCGCCCACAAAAAAGGTGGAGGTTCTACATCAAACGGACGTGATTCACAAGCTAAACGTCTTGGAGCTAAAGCAGCTGATGGACAAACTGTAACAGGTGGATCTATCCTTTACCGTCAACGCGGTACTCACATCTACCCAGGTGTGAACGTTGGACGTGGTGGAGACGATACTTTGTTCGCTAAAGTTGAAGGCGTAGTACGCTTCGAACGCAAAGGTCGCGATAAGAAACAAGTTTCTGTTTACCCAATCGCAAAATAATTTGTATTCAAAAACTCTCTGATTCATCAGGGAGTTTTTTTGATCTCTCTTGATTGATGTCCCTATCTTTTTTCATCCTCTAGATTATGGTATAATGGAGTGATATTGTTAGAAGGAAGAAGACATGAATATTCAACAATTACGCTATGTTGTCGCGATTGCCAATAGTGGTACTTTTCGTGAAGCAGCTGAAAAAATGTACGTCAGTCAGCCGAGTCTGTCCATCTCTGTGAGAGACTTGGAGAAGGAACTGGGCTTTAAAATTTTCCGTCGGACTAGTTCTGGGACTTTCTTGACCCGCCGCGGGATGGAATTTTATGAAAAGGCCCAAGAATTGGTCAAGGGCTTTGATGTTTTTCAAAACCAATATGCCAATCCTGAGGAAGAAAAGAAGGAATTCTCAATCTCGAGTCAGCACTATGATTTCCTTCCCCCTTTGATTACCCAATTCTCAGTCCTTTATCCTGAGAATAAAGACTTCCGGATTTTTGAGTCTACGACAGTTCAAATCCTGGATGAAGTGGCTCAGGGTCATAGTGAATTGGGGATTATCTACCTCAATAAGCAAAATACTAAAGGGATCATGCAACGGGTGGATAAATTGGGCTTGGAAGTCGTTGACCTGATTCCTTTCCAGACCCATATCTATTTGCGTAAGGGCCATCCATTAGCCAAGAAAGAATCCTTAGTGATGGAGGACTTGGCACACCTACCGACTGTTCGCTTTACCCAGGAAAAGGATGAGTATCTCTACTATTCGGAGAACTTTGTCGATACGAGTAGCAGTTCCCAGCTCTTCAATGTGACGGACCGCGCAACCCTGAATGGGATCTTAGAGCGGACCGATGCCTATGCGACTGGTTCTGGCTTCTTGGATAGCCAGTCGGTGAATGGGATTACGGTTATCCCCTTGATCGATGATCTGAATAATAAAATGGTCTATGTCAAACGGGAAGAGGTAGATCTCTCACCAGTGGCTGAGAAGTTTGTCCAAGTCATGGAAGCTTACTTTGATGAGAAGAGGTAGGCAATGAAGAGAAAAGTAAGTATTTTTATTAGTATCCTCCTCTTGATCCTTCTGGATCAAGCGGTGAAGGGATATGTCGTCAAGGAAATCCCACTGGGGGGTATGCGTCGCTTCATTCCCAAAGTAGTCAGTCTGACCTACCTCAAGAACTCTGGAGCGGCCTTCTCCATGTTAGAAAACCAACAGTGGTTCTTTACCATCATTACTTTGATTGCGATGGGGGCAGCCTTTGTCTATCTCTATCGCCATATCAAAGGCTCCATTTGGCTCTTGTTGGGATTGACCTTGATTATTTCAGGGGGGATCGGCAACTTTATTGACCGGCTCCGTCAGGGCTTTGTCGTCGATATGTTCCACTTGGATTTTATGAATTTTGCCATCTTCAATGTAGCGGATATCTATTTAACCATCGGGGTGGGACTGCTACTGATTTATCTATTGAGAGAGGAGAGCCATGGAAGTTAGAGTGGAAGTCGCTGGTGCGCGACTGGATAAGGCCGTCTCAGAGTTGACTGAGCTCTCACGTGGCTTGGCCAATGAGCAGATCAAGGAAGGAAAGATCCTCGTTAACGGACAAGTCAAAAAGGCCAAGTATACCGTAAAAGAAGGGGATGTCATCAGTTATGAAGTCCCTCAAGTTGAAGAAGTGACCTATGAGGCAGAAGATATCCCCTTAGAGATCGTCTATCAGGATGCGGATGTCGTAGTGGTCAATAAACCTCAGGGCATGGTGGTCCATCCTAGTGCTGGTCACACCAGTGGAACTCTGGTCAATGCCCTCATGTATCACATCAAGGACTTGTCAGGGATCAATGGAGAGCTTCGTCCGGGCATTGTTCATCGGATTGACAAGGACACCTCTGGCCTCCTCATGGTGGCCAAGAATGATACAGCGCATGTAGCCTTGGCAGATGAACTCAAGGCTAAGAAGTCTCTACGCAAGTATTGGGCTATTGTTCATGGCAATTTGCCTAATGATCGGGGTGTCATCGAGGCACCGATTGGGCGAAGTGACAAGGACCGCAAGAAGCAGGCTGTGACAGCTAAAGGGAAACCTGCCCTGACTCGATTCCATGTCTTGGAGCGTTTCGGGGATTATAGCTTGGTCGAACTGAAATTGGAGACCGGGCGAACCCACCAGATCCGGGTTCACATGGCCTATATTGGCCATCCGGTCGCTGGTGATGAAGTCTATGGACCTCGCAGGACTTTGAAAGGCCATGGGCAATTCCTCCACGCTAAAACACTGGGCTTTACCCATCCTCGGACGGGAGAGGTCATGGAGTTTTCAGTGGAGGTTCCGGATATTTTCCAAAAAACCTTGGAGCAGCTCCGTCAAGGATAAGCATTCAATCATAAAAACGAGTTTACCTCTGGTGGTTCAAACTCGTTTTTTTGTGGGCAAATGGGGGTTCCCCCTGGTCCGCTCTTAGTATTTTTTAAGGCTTTCATGGTATAATGTTACAATCGAATACTCTGGAGAATGAATGGATGAAGAATAAGAGAATTGTGTTTAAAGTGGGAACCTCTTCCCTAACCAATCAAGATGGAAGCTTGTCTCGGAGCAAGGTCAAGGCCATCACCCAACAACTAGCTCTCTTACATGAGCAAGGGCATGAATTGATTTTGGTCTCTTCGGGGGCGATTGCGGCAGGTTTTGGTGCGCTTGGCTTCAAAAAACGTCCAACCAAAATCGCAGACAAACAGGCTTCTGCAGCAGTTGGCCAAGGTCTGCTGTTAGAAGAATATACCTCTAATCTACTTGTCCGCGACATCGTATCTGCCCAGGTCCTCTTGATCCAGGATGACTTTGTCGACCAACGTCGCTATAAAAATGCCCACCAGGCCCTGTCTGTCCTCTTGCAAAGAGGGGCTATTCCGATTATCAATGAGAATGATACAGTTTCGATTGAAGAACTCAAGGTCGGAGACAACGATACCCTAAGTGCCCAAGTGGCGGCTATGGTCCAGGCGGATCTCTTGGTCTTACTGACAGATGTCGATGGTCTTTATACGGGCCATCCTCAAAAAGATCCGACTGCCAAACGCTTGGATCGAATCGATTCAATCAGCAAGGAGATTATCGAGATGGCAGGTGGGGCAGGCTCAAGTAATGGGACAGGAGGCATGCTGACAAAAATCAAAGCAGCCACGATCGCTACAGAGTCAGGAGTTCCTGTTTACATCTGTTCATCCTTGAAAGAAGATGCTCTTCTAGAAGCGGCAGAGAAAACCCAGGATGGCAGCTATTTTACAGCTCAGGACAAATTTTTGCGTAATCAGAAACAATGGCTGGCCTTCTATGCCCCTAGTCAAGGTTCTGTATGGCTGGACCAAGGAGCAGTTAAGGCTGTCAAAGAAGAGGGCAAGAGTATCCTTGTGTCCGGTGTGGTAAAGGTTGAGGGAGCCTTCTCTTACTCTGATATTATCACGGTGCACGATGCAGTATCTGGGCAGGTCATTGGGAAAGGGCGTACCCGCTTAGGGGCTGCAGCCATTAAAGATCTCCTCCACGGTCAAAAGCCAAAGGGTATCGTCATTCACCGGGATGATTGGATTGCCATCACACCTGAGGTAGAACTCTTATTTACAGAATTTTAAGGAGGAGTCAGATGGAGACAATTGAACAGATTCGCCTGGCCAAACAGGCCAAAAAAAGTATTAATACTGCGACAAGTGATGAAAAAAATAAAGCCTTAAGAGCTATGGCTGACTCCTTAGTCGAGGCTACAGCTGAAATTCTAGCTGCTAATCAATTGGATATGGAAGCAGCTCGGGGTCGGATTTCGGAGGTCATGCTGGATCGCCTACTCTTGACAGAAGAGCGGATTCAAGCGATGGCAGATGGGATACTCCAAGTGGTTGCCCTACCAGATCCAGTTGGAGAGCTTTTGGAGGAGCGGACCCTGGAGAATGGCTTGGTCATTCAGAAGAAACGAGTGGCCATGGGAGTCATTGGGATTATCTATGAAAGTCGTCCAAACGTGACTTCTGATGCAGCTGCCTTGGCCCTGAAAAGTGGGAGTGCTGTTGTCTTGCGCAGTGGCAAGGATGCCTATCAGACGGCCCATGCCATCGTTTCAGCTTTGAAGACAGGCTTGCAAGCCACTACCATTGATCCGGCTGTCCTCCAGTTGGTAGAAGATACTAGTCGGGAAAGCAGTCTGGTCATGATGAAGGCCAAGGGGGATTTAGATCTTCTCATCCCACGTGGGGGAGCTGGCTTGATCCAAGCTGTCGTAGAGCAAGCAATTGTACCCGTGATTGAGACAGGGACTGGAATTGTCCACGTCTATGTCGATCAGGCGGTGGATTTAGACAAGGCTATCAATATCATCCAGAATGCCAAGACCAGCCGACCATCCGTCTGCAATGCCATGGAAGTCCTCTTGGTGCATGAAGTTATTGCAGGGGACTTTCTGCCACTAGTGAAGAAAGTCTTGGTAGACGAGGCTCCGGTACCAGTGGAGATGCGCTTGGATACTCAAGCCCAGCAAATCATTAACGGTTCACCAGCTTCTGAGACTGACTTTGATACGGAATTCTTAGATTATGTCATGGCCGTGAAGGTCGTCCCTTCTGTAGAAGAAGCCATTGCTCATATCGAAGCCCACAGTACCCATCATTCAGATGCCATTGTCTCTGAAGATGCGACAGCCATTGAACTCTTTAGCAACCAGGTAGACTCGGCGGCCGTTTATGTCAATGCTTCGACCCGCTTCACAGATGGCGGAGAGTTTGGCCTAGGTTGTGAGATGGGCATCTCGACCCAGAAGTTGCATGCGCGTGGTCCTATGGGCTTGCGTGAGCTGACCAGTTATAAGTATCAGGTCACTGGAAATGGTCAAGTGAGGTAAGTCATGAAAGTAGCATTTATCGGTCTTGGAAATATGGGAGCCAGTCTGGCCAAAGCGGTCGCAAAAGAAGTGGCTGCGAAAGATCTGCTTTTGATCAACCGTTCCCCTCAAAAAGTGCAAGAGTTTATCGGCCAGTATGGGGGAACAGCGTCTGATCTTGAAGAGGCTTTTAAAGAAGCGGAGGTCATCTTCTTAGGGGTCAAACCCTACCAGATCTGTCCTCTTTTAGAAGAGTACCAAACTGTCCTGTCTCAACGCTCCAATCTCTTGCTGGTGTCCATGGCTGCAGGCCTGGAGCTAGAAAAAATGGCTGATGTGATCCAGAATGACCAGGTGGGTCTCATCCGCATCATGCCCAATACGCCCGTAGCCATTGGTCAAGGGGTTATCAGTCTGGCTCGCTCTCAAGCAGTGACAGATCAGCAAGTAGCCCAAGTCAACCAGCTCTTAGCAGGAGCAGGGGCTCTCTACGAAATCGAGGAAACATTAATGGATCCTGCAACGGCTGTTGCAGGCTGTGGTCCAGCCTTTGTCTATCAGATGATCGAAGCCATGGCAGATGCAGGAGTAAGCTTAGGGCTTACTCGAGAGCAAGCCTTGCAGATGGCTGCACAGACCTTCCAAGGCGCTAGTCAAATGGTCCTAGAGACAGGCGAGCACCCAGCCCGCTTGCGAGATGCAGTTTGTAGCCCAGGTGGCTCTACCATCGCAGGAGTCAATCGCTTAGAACAAGTCGGCTTACGGGGCGACATTATTGCAGGAGTGGAAGCAGCCTACAAGCGTACCCAGGAAATGGGACAAGATGCAGCGAAGAAATAGAAAAAAAGATTGGTTTTGGCCAATCTTTCAGATTGAAAATAAAGTCCTCTTAGAAACTTTCCTTAGGTGAGATCGGACGTCAGCGAACTTCCTCGAAGTTCCATGACTAAATTAAGATACAAAGGGCGTCTGCGGATAAAGTCAAAATAGGGAGCAGGACAGAAGCACTGTTGTATGGGATTGCTTCGTTGTCCTGCCCCCACAAGGCTGATTAGTATTCTTCCGAGCTGAAAGGCGAGAGAAGAATTCAATCAGCTACTGTGTCTTGGATTTAGTACTAATGTATTTGCACTTTTGACACAATCCGAAGCTCGTGTTCAATTCATTTTGAGCCCCTTCGCTCTTTAATTTCCGGGCTCAGGCTAAAACAGTTTCCCAAACTGTTTTACTCTCAATAATTCCGAGTGCCTGAAACTATTACGTTTCAGGCACTTTTCTCACGGCGGAAAAGTTTCAATAGAGGCTTGGATAACTCTGGATTTGTTAGATTTGTATAATAGAACATTTTTTCTTTGTTCTCCAAGATTGGTTCTGGCCAATCTTTTTTACGTTAGAGCGACTCTATTTCTACCAAACCGTTTTCGGTCAGACGATAGATTTTTTGGCAGACTTCTTTGAGGAAGTTCCGGTCGTGGGAGACCGTGACTAGTCCGCCTGGGTAGTCTGCGAATAGGCGTCGAATTTCTGGTTGAGAAGTGGGGGAAAAATTGCGGGTAGGCTCGTCCAAGAGTAGAAACTGGGGACTTGTGAGTACCAGTCGTAGGAGAAAGAGTTTTCCTTGCTGGCCACCAGAAAGCTCAGAGATCGGATGGTGCATTTCAGAATAGGTAAAGTTGAGGGAGGCTAAATGCAATTGAATGGTGTTGATTTCTTCGCGGTCTCCTGAATGCTGTAGAAATTGAACGGGTGTCTGAGTCAAAGGGAGGCCTTCAGTGTAATCTTGCGGCATATAGGCAGAGTGGATACTCTCATTCTTCTGTAGACTTTTCCATATCATTTTTAGGAAAGTGGATTTCCCCACACCGTTGGAACCGATAATCCCTATTTTGTCCTGCCCTTGAAGAGTGAGGGAGAGGTTCTTGACCAGGACCCGGTCACCAATCGCGAGCGCTTCCTGATCTAAGAGAAGGACTCGTTTTTGAGGAGACAAGGGAGTGAGGTGAGGAAAATGCAGATTGATGACTTCCTCATCATAGGGTTGGGGAGTCATAGATTGGAATACTCGCTCGTAGCGCTTTTCTTGTGAGAGGAGGGACTTCATTTTCTTTGCCAGGAGACGTCCAGCGGTACTATCCTTAGTGTTTCGTAAGGATGTTTCGACTTGCTGACGGACACGACGGTGCTTCTCCATAGTTTTTCGGTAGGCTCGTTGATCGTTGGCCGCTTGCTGAGACTGTTGCTTAAATTGTTGTTCCCTCTGGCTACTGTAGTCTTGATAGCCTAGGTGCTCTACGATGGTTTCAGCTTCCTTGCGGTGTTTGATCTGTCTGAGGTGTATGATGGTATCCGCCGTCTGAGTCAAAAAATCCTCATGATGGGAAATAAATATTGTGGTTTGGGGACTCGTTTGGATCATCTGCTGGAGCCAATCCAAGGTCTCCAAATCCAGATCATTTGAAGGTTCATCTAAAAATAGCAATTCATGAGGACAACAAAGCTCGTGAAGCAGTTGGACCTTGAGGGCTTCTCCTCCAGATAGACTTCCGATAGCTTGATCGCTTGCAAAGCGCTCGCTATTAAAATGCAATTGATCTGCCAGTCTGTAGAGGGTGGCATAGTCTAGCTCGTCCTCTCCAAAAAAATATTCTTCCATGGTTTTTCCCTTCAAAGCTTCCGGTAAAGTTTGGGGAATATAGGCATAGGAGTGAAAGGAAGTGGTGATTTCTCCTTCTATGGTCAGATAATCTGGTAGAGATTTTGGGGACATAAGGACCTGAAGTAAGGAAGATTTTCCATTCCCTTCTTCGCCAATAATAGCAACTTTTTCTCCTTCATGAATGGTCAGGGAAAGATCTCGAACCAGATCTCGTAAATCTTTTGTATGTCGGATAGTGAGGTGGGATAGTTTTAGCATAAGATTCCTTTCTACTGGGACAAAAAACAGCTCTACCTATTTAGTAGAGCTGTATTCAAGTGAAACCCAAGCAGAAAAAGACCTTATTTAGCCAACAAAAGGTTGGAAATTAGGCGAGAGGGTACACAAAAAGAGATAGAACAAGCAGTCCACTAAATAAAGTATCTTATTTAACGAAACTTAGTTGTTCATATCTCCTTACCTCCGAATGTGATTAGCTTTATTCTATTCCTTTCATTCCTTCTTGTCAAGGAAATCCTTGTCTCCCCCTCTTTTTCTACTCGGGCTTTGCTCGGAAATATGGTATAATAAAGGTTATGCAAGCTAAACCGTCTTCTGCCTATGTGCATATTCCATTTTGTACCCAGATTTGTTATTATTGTGACTTTTCTAAGGTTTTTATCAAGAATCAACCGGTCGATGCCTATCTGGAACACTTAATCCAGGAGACTCGATCCTATGAGATTGGCAAACTGCATACTCTCTACATTGGTGGAGGGACTCCGACAGCCCTATCTGCCCAGCAACTGGCCTATCTCTTGACAGAATTGCCCAAGGTCATGAATCTATCGGAGGTAGAAGAGTTTACCATCGAGGCCAATCCTGGCGATTTGGATCCGGATAAGATTGCGGTCCTCAAGGACTCTCAGGTCAATCGGGTCTCTCTGGGTGTCCAAACCTTTGATAACAAGATGCTGAAAAAGATCGGACGGAGTCACCAGGAGCAGGATATCTATGACAATATCCGCCACCTCAAGCAGGCTGGCTTTGATAACATTTCTATCGACTTGATCTATGCCCTGCCGGGTCAGACCATGGACCAGGTCAAGGAAAATGTCGCTAAGGCGATCGACTTGGACATTCCCCACATGAGTCTCTATAGTTTGATTTTAGAAAACCACACGGTCTTTATGAATCGGATGCGACGGGGTAAACTTCCGCTACCCAAAGAGGAGCTGGAAGCAGAGATGTTCGAGTACATCATTGAGGAGTTGGAAAAAGCAGGCTTTGAGCATTATGAGATTTCCAATTTCTCCAAGCCTGGCTTCGAAAGTCGGCACAATCTGGTCTACTGGGATAATGCAGAATACTATGGTCTAGGAGCAGGAGCTTCTGGCTATGTCGATGGGATTCGTTACAAGAATCACGGACCTATCCGGCATTACCTAGAGGCTGTTGAGGCAGGTAAGGCTCGGATCACAGAAGAACACCTGACACTGGAAGAGAAGATGGAAGAGGAGTTGTTCCTTGGTCTACGGAAAAAGGCAGGTGTGTCTAAGGCACGTTTTGAAGAAAAATTTGGTGTCTCCTTTGACCAACGCTATGGACAAGTGGTGGCCAGTCTGACGGAGCAGGGACTCTTGGTTCCAGATGACAAGCAAGTTCGGATGACCAAGAGAGGTTTGTTCCTTGGAGATACCGTAGCAGAGAAATTTATATTGGAGTAAACGATGGCTAAAATTTATCAGTATGACATGAAAGTTCCTTTTGATATGAGCGATGTGAATGGCTTTATCAAGATGCCACAGCTCATCCTCTTGTCCTTGCAGGTGTCAGGCATGCAGTCGATGGAGTTGGGTGTCAGTGACAGGGACTTGCTCGAACAGCGCAATCTAGTCTGGATCATCACCGACTACGACATCACGGTTCATCGCCTACCGGTCTTTGACGAACAGATTACTATTGAGACCCAGGCACTGGCCCACAATCGACTCTTTTGCTACCGTTCCTTTGTCGTTAGAGACCAGAAGGGTCAAGCTATCGTCGAGATGGTAGCGACCTTTGTCTTAATGGATCGGGATAGCCGCAAGGTCCAATCCGTACCGGAGGAGATCACAGAGCCATATGAGTCACCGTTTGAGAAGAAGATCCGCCGAGGTCCACGCTATCCAGAACTGAATGGGGCCATGGAGCAGGACTACCATGTGCGTTTCTATGATTTGGACATGAACGGACATGTCAACAACAGCAAGTACCTAGACTGGGTCTTTGAAGTGATGGGAGCGGAATTCCTAACCCAGCATATTCCCAAACGGGTCCATCTTAAGTATGTCAAGGAGGTCCTGCCTGGAGGTATGATCACCTCTAGCGTCGAGCGAGAAGGGATGATCAGCAATCATGTCATCTCATCAGAAGGTCAAGTCCACGCCCAAGCCCTCATCACTTGGGAAGAAATAGATAAGGAAACATTATGGAAAAACGAAGATTAAAACAGAAAAAAGAAGACTTGATGGAGGTTCAACGACGGGTTGTTGCCTATGCTCGTCGTAAGAAAAATCCTCTCTATGTATTGGGAGATGGTTTCTTAACCTTAGTCGCAGCCTTTTATATCTTTATTGAGGAAGCGATTCAATTTGTACGCTATCGATTGAGTTTTGAAGCCTTTATTCGTTTTCTCAAGGAAGATGTACGCTGGTACCGTGTCTGGATTCATTTGATTTTGTCCTTTATCCTGCCTGTTGTCGTCTTTTCCTTGAGTATTACCAGCCAATCAGGTAGCTTCTGGAGTAACTTCTATGATAAACTCTCTCAAGGTGTCCTCTTTAGTACGACTGTCAGCCTCGCAGCGACCTTAATGACAGATTTCATTGAGACCATGAAGCCTATCCAGGCTGGCAAAGAGGCCGATGATAAAAAAGAAACCGGCGTCTATACCATTACCATTGATCAGGCTAAGATTGGTGGCTTAATGGTGACCATCGTCATCTTGATGATTTCATCCTTCCTCTTTACTCAGGCTGGAAAAGCAAGTATCAATTTCTTCGGTCTGGTCCTTCAATTTGCCTTATATGGGGCTTGCTTGCTTTTGTATGGAGCAGGTGGCCAGTTTCATAATCAGGAGAAAGTAGCAGAGGAAGCAAGTGAAAAAGGAGACCAAGAATCCCATGACTTATAAGGGTTATTTAATTGACTTAGACGGAACCATCTACAAGGGCAAGGAGCGGATCCCAGCTGGGGAAGCCTTTGTCCATGAATTGCAAGAGCGTCAGATCCCCTATCTCTTTGTGACCAACAATACTACCCGGACGCCGGAAATGGTCCAAGAAATGCTGGCAGGCCAGTTCAACATCGAAACGCCACTGGATACCATCTATACAGCGACGCTAGCAACCATTGATTATATGGTGGATATGAATCTTGGAAAAACCGCCTATGTCATCGGAGATGTGGGCTTGAAACACGCCATTGCTGAAGCAGGCTTCGTCGAAGATACTGTGAATCCAGCCTATGTCGTGGTGGGTCTTGATTGGGAAGTGGACTATGAGAAATTCTCTATCGCTACCTTGGCTATTCAAAAGGGAGCGCATTTCATCGGGACCAATCCAGACCTCAATATCCCGACAGAGCGGGGAATGATGCCAGGTGCTGGTGCTTTAAATGCCCTGATTGAAGCGGCGACGCGCGTGAAGCCAACCTTTATTGGTAAGCCCAATGCCATCATCATGGATAAGGCCATCGCTCACCTGGGACTAGAGCGCGAAGAAGTGGTCATGGTAGGGGACAATTACCTGACTGACATTCGAGCAGGAATTGACAATGGCATCCCTACTTTGCTGGTGACAACTGGATTTACCAAGCCAGAAGAAGTGCCGGATCTGCCCTTGCCACCAACGCATGTCCTATCTAGCTTAGCGGAGTGGGATTTTGATGCGTGATCGGTTAAAAGTAACGGGCTTTGTGCTCTGGCTCTTAGCAACAGTGATTTTGGGGACTATTCTAATTGCCTGGTTGATCTATCCCATGGAGATCAGCTGGTTACGAATTCAGAATCGGACCGGTTTGACTCCTGCAGTCATCCAGAAGAATTTTCAGATCCTCATGCAGTATTTGACCAGTCCGTTTACTTGGAAGCTGGAGATGCCGGATTTTCCATCCTCTGCAGATGGTCTCCATCATTTTCAAGCAGTCAAGTACCTCTTTCACCTGACCCAGGTCCTGTTCCTGGTCTTATTGCCAGTAGCTATACGATTTATTCGAACAGTGATGCTTAAGGGCTATGCAGGCCTCTATCGTCGCTTATTTGGCGGGATGGTTCTCTTGCCTATCGTCATAGGAGGAGTGACCCTCTTTATTGGCTTTGATCAATTCTTTACCCTCTTTCATCAAGTCCTCTTTGTCGGAGATGCTACCTGGCTCTTTGATCCTTATCGGGATCCGATTATTTTAGCTCTTCCTGAGGACTATTTCCTACATGCCTTTCTGATTTTCTTTGTATTGTATGAAGGGGCTTTTGGATGGTGCTACGGGTGGAGTCGGAAAACAAAAACAGTAAATTAGTGGAGTGAATGGATGAAACAGTTCAATCGATTTATAGATCCCAAAAAGGATTTGGGAAGCTTTTCAGGGATGGTTTGCCTCTATCTCTTGGTCATGGTCTTTGTCAGCATCATTTCGACCTTTGCCATTACCCTCTTTATGTTTGGACGGTATGGATTGGAGATGGCAGAGAAGCAGGAGGAAGTCGCTTCAATCATCAATGGAAATGGGATTAGCTACCTGATATCTGTCAGTATAGGTGTCCTCCTATTTGCCCTCTATCGGCAAGGATCACTCTTTAAAGGAGATGTGAGACAAAAGAGACGTAAGATGACCTGGCAGACTTTCTTGGTATTCATTGCCTTCTTGGGGTTTGCCCAATTGGCTTCTAGTGCCTTATCACAGCTCTTAGACCACATGATGGAAACCCTGGGCTTTTTCAAGCCCCAAGAGGACATGTCTGAGCAACTCAGCCAATCTTGGAGCCTCTTGCTCTATGCGACCCTGATCGGTCCCATCACTGAGGAATTGGTATTCCGGGCGGCTGGCTTGAGAGCCTTAGAAAAGTATGGAAAAGTCTTTGCGATTGTCATGACAGCCTTGGCTTTTGGAATGTTCCATGCCAATTTTGATCAGTTGTTCTTTGCGACAATTATCGGCTTTGGCTTTGGTTACTTGACCTTCGAGTATTCGATCTGGTGGGCTATTTTCTACCATATCTTTAACAACCTGGTCCTCTCTCAAGGGCTACATTACCTCGGCACGCATGTCAATATGAATGTAGCCGAGTGGGTTCAAATTCTCGTCTTTTTAGGTGGAACCATCGCCTTTACCATCGTCTTGATTTTAAAGAGAAAAGCTATTTTTCACTACATAGAAGAAAACCGACCAGCACCAGGCGTCTTCCAAAGAAGTTTGTATTCCTTTTGGTTCTGGGTCTTGGTCCTTGGGACAACTCTTATGTCCTTACTTCCATATATAAGAGGCTATTAATATCAAAGAGGGATCGTTTAGGTCTCTCTTTTTTGCTATAATAGAAAGTATGAATAACTTGATTAAATCCAAGCTCGAGCTCTTGCCGACGAGTCCGGGCTGTTACATTCACAAAGATAAGAACGGTACCATCATCTATGTGGGGAAGGCCAAGAATCTTCGCAATCGGGTGCGGTCCTATTTTAGAGGGAGCCACGATACCAAGACGGAAGCGCTGGTATCTGAGATTGTGGATTTTGAGTTTATCGTCACCGAGTCCAATATTGAGGCCTTGCTTCTCGAGATCAACCTCATCAAGGAGAACAAGCCCAAATACAATATCATGCTCAAGGATGATAAGTCCTATCCCTTCATCAAGATTACCAATGAGCGCTATCCGCGCCTCATCATCACGCGCCAGGTCAAAAAGGATGGTGGCCTCTATTTCGGTCCCTATCCGGATGTAGGGGCGGCCAATGAGATCAAGCGACTTTTGGACCGTATTTTTCCTTTCCGCAAGTGTACTAATCCGCCTTCCAAAGTCTGCTTTTACTACCATTTGGGGCAGTGTATGGCCCACACGGTCTGCCACAAGGACGAGGACTATTTCAAGGGCATGGCTCAGGAGGTTTCTGATTTCCTAAAAGGACAGGATGACAAGATTATCGATGAGCTCAAGGTCAAGATGACTACCGCTGCGCAAAACATGGAATTCGAGAGGGCGGCCGAGTATCGGGATCTGATCCAGGCTATCGGGACCCTGCGGACCAAACAGCGGGTTATGGCCAAGGATTTGCAGAACCGGGATGTCTTTGGCTACTACGTAGACAAGGGCTGGATGTGTGTGCAGGTCTTCTTTGTCCGTCAGGGCAAGCTGATCGAGCGGGATGTCAACCTCTTCCCGTACTACAATGATCCGGACGAGGATTTCCTGACCTATGTGGGGCAGTTTTACCAGGAGAAATCTCACCTAATTCCCAATGAAATTCTGATCCCTCATGATATTGATGAGGAAGCGGTCAAGGCCCTAGTGGATACCAAGGTCCTCAAGCCCCAGCGTGGGGAGAAGAAGCAGTTGGTCAATCTGGCCATCAAGAATGCGCGTGTCAGTCTGGAGCAGAAGTTCAATCTCCTTGAAAAATCCATGGAAAAGACCCAAGGTGCTATTGAAAATCTTGGAAAACTCCTGCAAATCCCAACTCCTGTGCGCATTGAGTCTTTTGATAACTCCAACATCATGGGGACCAGTCCGGTCTCTGCCATGGTGGTCTTTGTCAATGGGAAGCCAAGCAAAAAGGACTACCGCAAGTACAAGATCAAGACTGTCGTCGGGCCAGATGACTATGCTAGCATGCGGGAAGTCATTCGCAGACGCTATAGCCGGGTTATGCGGGATGGCCTGACGCCACCAGATCTGATCGTTATCGATGGGGGTCAGGGGCAGGTCAATATTGCTAAGCAAGTCATCCAAGATGAGTTGGGGTTGGATATTCCCATCGCAGGCCTGCAAAAGAATGACAAGCACCAAACCCATGAATTGCTCTTTGGGGATCCTCTCCAAGTCATTGAACTCTCACGGACTTCGCAGGAATTTTTCCTTCTCCAGCGGATCCAGGATGAAGTCCACCGTTTCGCCATCACCTTCCACCGCCAGCTACGGTCCAAGAATTCCTTCTCCTCTCAGCTGGACGGCATCGAAGGCTTGGGACCAAAACGTAAGCAGTTACTGATGAAACACTTCAAGTCACTGACCAAGATCAAAGAAGCCACTGTGGATGAGATCGTCACGGTCGGCATCCCACGAGCAGTAGCGGAGGCGGTGCAAGTCAAGCTCCATCAAGGAAAGCAGGAAGAAGCAAGTCCCTTGATGGAAGTGGCGGAGTCCTCCCAAGGATTTGAGTAATTGCACCATCCATTTTCATGGATGGTTTTCACTTTTTGTACTCGTTTTTGTTATACTTAAGGCACACAGATTTTTCAATCCATAAAGGAGTAGTTATGAACCATCGAATCGCTATTTTATCTGATATCCACGGAGATACGACAGCCCTGGAGGCAGTGATTGGGGATGCGCGTGCTCAAGGCGCGACAGAATACTGGCTTTTAGGGGATATTTTGCTACCGGGGCCTGGACGAGAGGACCTTTTTGGGTTGCTGGATGCGATTCCCATTACAGCAGCTGTTCGTGGAAATTGGGACGATTGTGTTCTAGAGGCTTTGGATGGCGAGTACGGACTTGAGGATCCGCAGGAGATTCAACTTCTTCGCCTCACTCAGTACCTCATGGAAGGACTAGATCCTAAGCGAATCGATTGGATTCGATCCCTTCCTTTGGTAGAGAAGAAGGAGGTCAATGGTATTCGCTTTTCACTGACCCACAACTTGCCAGAAAAGAATTACGGTGGAGACTTGTGTCCAGCTAATGCGACGGAGAACTTTGACCAACTGCTGGATGACCAGACAGATATGGCGATCTATGGGCATGTCCACAAGCAGTTGCTTCGCTATGGCAGTCAGGGCCAGCAGATCCTCAATCCCGGGACTATTGGCATGCCTTATTTTGACTGGATGCCCCTACAAAACCATAGGGCCCAGTATGCGCTGATCGATGTTGAAGAAGATGGGGTGACCAACCTGCACTTTCGGAAGGTGGCTTATGACTATGAAGCAGAGCTCCAAGATGCCAAGGATAAGGAACTTCCCTTTATTGAAATGTACGAAGAATTGAGACACAAGGATAACTATCGGGGTCATAACATCGAGCTTCTAACTTCCTTGATTGAACAACACGACTATCTAAAGGAGGCTAATTCTTTCCTTCAGTCTATAAAAACGCATAAGGGAAAATGACAAAGAAATGGGATTAACTGTTGATCAACGTAGAGAGCTTGTTGTAAATGATATCCGACAAGCCCTTCGACAAGTTTTTGGTGAGCATTTCGAAATTGTAGACATAGAAACGACGGCCCGGAGTGCTTATGGTCCGACTTTTATTCTTGAGATTTATCTTGAAGAGTATAAGACAACAGTGAATATGATGGTTGAAGGTAACGATGTATCACTCCTCTGGGGGCCTGAAAGATTCGGGATGGAGTTTTTGTATGATCGAGATCATTTTAGGGATAGCTTTGGAAAGATCAAAGCTTATCTGGATCAACCTGGCCTTATGTTTTCTGAAGCACTGACTCCTGATAATCTCTTAAAAAAGCGTTTTCTCCTTAAAAGAATGATAGAATCTACCTTTGAGGGAATAGCAAAAATAGACTTCTGGAGAAGACCATTTGAAAAAAATGAGCCATTTAGGATCCTCTTTACTTGTCATTTGCCTCATTATCCTGCTTTTTTTAGCATTGAGATAGCGGGTCAGCAGTTTGTCCTAGAAGAGATAGATCCAACAGTGTCTACTGTAGAGGACCAAGCATTCCCATTTCATCAGCCCATTGATCTAACCGTATCCAATATGACTTCTTTCTTGAATTGGTTTAAAGATAGTTTAGAAGGGAAGTTGGGAATGAATGATTCTGCCGATACGGTTTCTGGTTTAACACTTCCCCTTGATCCTGCTACAGTTGAAGCGAAGGTATCCCAAGTACAAGAGGTAATCCGATCGACGTTTACAAAGGATATTTCTTTTATGGAAGCGAACAAACTGGTCAAGTCTAATAGTTTTTATGGCGTTAATTTTTCAGTTCTATCTGAATATTATGATGCGAGATTTTCAATTAGCTTGGTTGGACGACACTTTGATCTTCATGTTATGAAGCCAGTTAAACCAGAAAAGAAAGACAATTGGATGATCAATGGTTTTCCTTATCTGTTGGTGGAGGAAAACCTTAGCAAAGTCATCAGAGAAGCGGAGGCCTATTTTGCTAGACAGGTAGAACCAGTTGAAGCGAAAGTAGGGTCAAATGAAAGCAATAGTAAAGTAAAACCAAGCACCCAAGCTCCAGTAGAAGTAGACCAAGCCAAAAACAAAGAAGAATTGCTCAAAAAAGAGTATTTAGGATTAAGAAAACTATGGAAAGTCCAGTTCCTGATTTTCTTTCTTTTGATGATCGCCGTCTTCGCCCTAGAAGTGTATATGGGAGGAGCTGGTTATAAGGCCTTTAAGATGAAAATTAAATATAGTTGGATTTCTGTCCATAGTTTCTCATTTCTCTTTCTGACCTTGTATGCATTGTTGACCCTCTTCCCGACTCAAAAGAGAGTCTATGAGCTCTTACCTCAATCCCCTAGTTGGAAATCTCTTTCGACCAAGGGAGTTCGCCTACCTAAGAAGGAAACTGGCTGGACCTCTTTGGTGATTCTGATCTTGGTTCTTCTGGGGACTCTTGATTTCCTCAGTCGCAAGCCGGAACCAAAGGTTGAAAATTCGTTGAACTATCAAGAAATCAACAATCTCTATGAAGAAGAAAGAGATTCTCACTACGACGATATCATCAACAAAATCCAAGACTCTAGTGGCCAGTTCTTTGAAAAAGAAAGTCCTGCGTCGGAATAATCTGAGTCCATAGAAGGGCGAGTAGCCTAGTTGAAAAGGAAACAGGGTCCTCAATGAAAAAACTCTGCAAGCTCTTTCATTTTGTGTTAAAATAGAGGTAATAGAATTAGAAAAGGAAGTTAACTATGAAATTCCTAGAACTCAACAAAAAACGTCATGCGATCAAGCATTTTACAGACCAGCCGGTCGATCCAAAGGATGTACGGACAGCTATTGAAATTGCGACCTTGGCTCCAAGTGCGCACAATAGCCAACCATGGAAATTCGTGGTCGTTCGTCAGAAAAATGCAGAATTGGCAAAAGTAGCTTATGGTGGGAACTATGACCAAGTCATGGAAGCACCTGTGACGATTGCTCTCTTTACGGATACCGATTTGCAACGTCGGGCTCGGAAGATTGCGCGTGTCGGTGGGGTCAAGAACTTCACAGAGGAGCAGTTGCAATACTTCATGCAGAACCTTCCTGCAGAATATGCTCGCTACAATGAACAACAGATTAGCGATTACTTGGCATTGAATGCTGGATTGGTCGCGATGAACTTGGTATTGGCCTTGACGGACCAAGGGATTGGCTCGAACATTATCCTTGGCTTTGACAAATCAAAAGTCAATGAAGTCCTGGAAATCGAAGAGCGTTTCCGTCCAGAACTCTTGATTACTGTCGGCTATGCTGCTGAGAAGGTAGAACCTAGCTACCGCTTGCCAGTAGACGAAATCATTGAAAAACGCTAATAGAAACTGAAAGAACCGGATGGTCTCGTCTCTACGATACAAGTCCGGTTTTCTAGAATCCTTTGGTAGACTGGTGGACAGTCGCTGATGGGATTTTGGAGGATTCAATTTAAATCGAAATAACGGAGGAATGCATGACAACAATTGACTTTAAAGCAGAAGTAGAAAAACGTCGCGAAGAAATGATGGCTGACCTTTTCAGCCTCTTGGAAATCAACTCAGAACGGGATGACAGCCAAGCAGATGCGACTCACCCTTATGGACCTGGACCAGTCAAAGCTCTTGAGAAATTCTTGGAAATTGCTGAGCGTGATGGCTACGAAACAACCAACGTGGATAACTATGCTGGACACTTCACCTTTGGACAAGGGGAAGAAGAGCTAGGAATCTTTGCCCACATGGACGTGGTACCTGCTGGTAGTGGCTGGAACACAGACCCTTACAAACCTGAGATTATCGATGGCAAGCTCTATGCGCGTGGTTCATCTGATGACAAGGGGCCTACAGTAGCTTGTTACTACGGTTTGAAGATTATTAAGGATCTGGGATTACCTGTATCTAAGCGCGTGCGCTTCGTAGTCGGTACAGATGAAGAGTCTGGTTGGGGCGATATGGACTACTATTTCAAACACGTCGGCCTTCCTGATCCAGACTTTGGTTTCTCTCCAGATGCGGAATTCCCAATCATCAACGGGGAAAAAGGAAACATTACCGAGTATCTCCACTTCGGTGGTCAAAACACAGGTCAAGCGCATCTTCATAGCTTCACCGGTGGCCTTCGTGAAAACATGGTACCTGAGTCAGCAACTGCAGTCGTTTCTGGGCAATTGCCAGATTTAGTGGATCTCCTTGATGCCTTTGCCAATGAACACCAACTTCGTTATGAAGTGTCTACAGTAGATGCAGACCAGTACAAGCTCACTATTATCGGGAAATCTGCCCACGGATCTACTCCAGAAGCTGGAATCAATGGAGCGACCTACTTGGCTCTCTTCTTGAACCAGTTTGACTTCGGTGGAGATGCCAAAGCTTACTTGCAGGTGTCAGCTTCTCTTCTTCATGAAGACTTTGCTGGTGAGAAGCTTGGCATTGCCCACACGGATGAAAAGATGGGGGCTCTCAGCATGAATGCGGGTGTCTTCAACTTTGATGAAAATAGCTCAGATAACACCATCGCCTTGAACATTCGTTACCCTAAAGGAACAGATCCAGAAACCATCAAAGCTGGACTTGAAAAAGTTGAAGGAGTGGCATCCGTTAGCTTGTCAGCTCACGGCCACACCCCTCACTATGTTCCAATGGAAGATGAATTGGTCTCAACGCTGTTGCGTGTCTATGAAAAACAAACCGGACTGAAAGGTCATGAGCAAGTAATCGGTGGTGGAACCTTTGGTCGTCTATTAAAACGTGGGGTTGCCTTCGGTGCCATGTTCCCAGACTATGTGAACACTATGCACCAAGCCAATGAATTTACGGATGTAGAAGATCTCTACCGTGCAGCTGCAATTTACGCAGAAGCTATCTACGAACTCATCAAATAAGACGCTACTCAGTCGGCACTTGCTGGCTGAGTTTTTGCTTAGAGGAGGAGAAATGAAGCAACTAGAGCAGATCAAAAAAGCCATCATGGCTGATCCACAAAACAAAGACTATACGGATAAGGGGATTGAGCCCTTGTTTGCGGCACCAAAGACAGCTCGAATCAATATTATCGGACAGGCACCTGGCCTTAAGACACAGGAAGCAGGCCTCTACTGGAAGGACAAGAGTGGGGACCGCTTAAGGGAATGGTTAGGAGTCGATGAAGAGACCTTCTACCATTCGGGTATATTTGCGGTCATTCCTATGGACTTTTATTTCCCAGGTCATGGGAAGTCAGGAGATCTGCCACCTCGCAAGGGCTTTGCGGAAAAGTGGCATCCTCAACTCCTCAAAGAGTGTCCAGATATTGAGTTGACCCTCTTGATTGGCCAGTACGCCCAAGCCTACTATCTTCATGAGAAGGTCAGTGGCAAGGTGACAGAGCGGGTGAGACGGTACAAGGACTACCTGCCCGACTATTTCCCTCTGGTCCACCCTTCGCCTCGCAATCAGATCTGGATGGCCAAGAATCCTTGGTTTGAGGCAGAAGTGGTGCCGGCTCTCCGGTCTCGAGTCCAGCAGATTATAGCCGAACATACAAAATAATAGTTAGTGATAATTGTAAAAGGAGGTATTTCCATGGATCCATATCAAAAAGTCAAAGACAAATTAGACGAACTCGGGATTGAATTTGATGTGGTGGAACACCCACCAGCATTCACGACTGAGCAGGCCGATTCTTATATTGAAGGTCTCGAAGGGGTCCGGACAAAGTCCATGTTTTTGACCAACAAAAAGAAAACCCAGTACTATCTGCTCATCATGGATGACCAGAAACTCTTAGACATGGATGACTTCAAAGAGCAAGTAGGAGCCAATCGGATACGTATGGCTTCAGCTGAATCTCTAGCAGAAAAAATGCAATTACCAGCTGGGACGGTATCCCCATTTGGCTTGTTAAACAATGCAGAAAAGGATATTCTCGTCTATTTTGATCAGGACATTGTGTCAGAGGAGATCATGACCTTCCATCCTAACACCAATGAAAAGACAATCTTTATAAAAACCCAAGACCTATTCCGTTTTTTAGAGTCCATTGATTTTAAATACGAAATACTAACCTTGCCATAGTGGCATCAAAAAGGAGAAATCATGAAAGAAATTCCATTTAATGACTTTTTAGCAAAGTACCAAGCTGGAGAGATCCAAGTCGTCGATGTCCGTGAGCAGGAGGAATACGATGCCCTTCATCTGGACGGAGTGACCTTGCTTCCCTTATCCGTGTTGGCAGAACGGTATTCAGAACTAGACAAGGAGCAAGCCTATTATGTCATCTGCAAGTCTGGCCGGCGCTCAGCCCGTGCCTGCCAATTTTTGGAAGAAGAGGGCTATGATGTGACCAACGTCCAAGGTGGCATGGATGCATTTGAATAGTTGGGATGCTCTAGACAGTTGATTCCTGTAGAATATTGAATTATAGCTAAAATTTTTATATAATATATCTGTATTTTATTTTATAAGGAGATTATTTTATGATCAAACAGGATTGGCTTGATTACTTTGAAGCTGTGAACGGTCGTTCAGCAACTGAAGCAGAGATCGCACAAGCATTGGCTGCAGGTGAGTTCCAAGAAGAACAGGCAGCTCAAGAAGCTTCACAATTTGTAGGTGCTCCAGTAGCTCCAGACCAAGCAAGCGCTGGATTCGTCGCTGCTCCAGTAGCACCAGAAGAAGCGGCTTCACAATTTGCTGCTGCGCCAGAAGCGCCAGCTCAAGAAGCACCACAATTCGTTGCTGCTCCAGAAGCGCCAGTTCAAGAAGCACAACAATTCGCTGCTGCGCCAGAAGCGCCAGTGCAAGAAGCGCCACAATACACTGCTGCACCAGAAGCACCAGTGCAAGAGGCACCACAATACACTGCCGCTCCAGAAGCACCAGTACAAGAGGCACCACAATACACTGCTGCGCCAGAAGCACCAGTACAAGAAGTGCCACAGTTTAATGCTGCGCCAGAAGCACCAGCATTTGGCGCTCAACCAAATAGCTTCCAACAAGCGCCTCAACAACAGCCACAACCAGGATTTGGTCAACCAGCCCCAGGTCAAGCTCCAGGTCAAGGCTTCCAGCAAGCACCTTATCCAGGACAACCTCAACCAGGTCAAGCCTATTATGCACAACCTGCTCAACCAAACGCTTTTGGTCAAGCAATGAAAGGATTCTGGTCATGGATTGTATCTGCTTTGGCTCGCCCAACAGTAGAAAATCAACCGAAAATCTTGAACGGTATCCTTCATTATGTGTTAACAGCATTTATCCTTAGCCTCTCACTTTTCTTCGTGGCGAGTGCCTTCCCATACGCTCAAGTAGGATTTACTGCTTACTTGTTGATTGTCATTGTAACTTTCTTTACAATTTACGCCACTCAATTAACTGGTTTCTTGGTTCGTAACCTTGTCTTGCAAGATAAAGAATACACCTACAAACGTTCATTCGATGAGTTTGCTCGCTTGTCTATCTATGCCTTGCCTGCATCCCTCATTGTCTTGATCCTTTCTCTAGTTAAGTACTTTGAAGGATTTAGCTTCCTTCGATCGTTAATCTTCGTTCTCTATTTCTTAGGCTTGCTATACACTGTTTACCAAGGTTTGAACAGAACAAAAATCAAGGCTGACAAATTCTTGTTGCTCCTTGCTTCAACAGCGGTCATTCTAGTCATCTTCACCATTGTTGGCATCGTTGACAGACGCATTTTAGAACAAGTATCCGTCTATATCGCTTCCTTCTTTTAATCGGGTAGGAACCTTGTCATAAAATTCTTGTTCATATAGATATCGGATAAAAAATATTTTAGGTTTTAGGAGAACATACCGATGAACAAAAAATGGGTAGAATTATTTGAAAAAGTGATCGGTCGCAAACCTACTCCTGAAGAATTCATTGCCGGAAGAGATTCCGGCTTTGATTTTAAGGCAATCAAATCAATTGCTGGAGTAGCTATCGACCAAGTGGCGTCAGAAGCGCCAGGACTAGGAGGGCAGGAACCAGTAGAAGAGCTTGTAAATCCACTCCAACAGGCCTGGGAAGAGCGTTTCTTCGCCCTTTATGGACGTGCGCCACTTCCAGAAGAGATCGAATCAGCACGTAGTCAGAACTTTGAAATTGTGGAAGGACCTGCTCCAACTATTCATTTGGATGAGACCAATCAAACAACACAGGTCTTCGCACCAGTAGAGAGTCCATCAGAGGCCTCAGAAAGCCTGTCCCAGCCAGTTGAAGCCGTAGCGGTAGCAGAAGTACCAGAGCAAGAAGAAGCTGTCAAGAAAGGCAAGAAAAAGAAAGAAAAGAAAGTCAAAAAAGAGAAAAAGGGCAAGAAAAAGAAAGTCTTCTTCTTCAGTATTTTAACTTTGTTGGTCTTGACCTTGTCTGGTCTAGGCTATTACTTCTCATCAACGACAGGCCCACAGGTGACAGTGGACAAATTGGTCACAGCCATTGAACAAAAGGATTACCGGGAAGTGGCTAGCATCCTTTCAAATGATAAGGATAAGTGGACCAAGGAAGAAGCTCAAGGCTTGCTTGATTACATGACTGCTCAGAAGATCGATGTGATTTACGAATTAGATCATATCGCCCAGTCTTCAAAAACAGGGATCGTCAAGGACAAAAATCAGAATCTACTGATTGGAATCGAGAAGGCGGATAAGAAATTCGGTATCTTCCAAGAATACCGCATCGAGACCTATCCACTTGAAGTCACAGCGACTACGAATCTGGATGATGCCAAGCTTAAGACCAGTGAAAAAGAGTCGACAGTGCTCAAAAAGAACCAAACGACCAAACTTGGTCAGGTGCACTTTGCACCTCGAGATATGCAACTAGACGGTAAGACCGAAATTGGAAAGATCTCTAGTGAGGTCAAGCTAGATCCAGCTCAAGCTTCGAAGAATAAGCTGGACTTGACCTTCAATTCTGAGAAACGTCTTCTCGAAATTGAATTTCCAGAGGAAGTCAGCAATCCAACGGATATCAAGGTAGCCGTGAATGGCAAGGAAGTCGGCACAAGTACCCTATTTGAAGTCGATGTCGTAGCCCATCAAGAAATCGAGGTCCATGCAGTCTTTAGTGTCAACAATGAGAGCTATACAACTGAAAAGGCCAAGGTTACGATCGGTGAAACTCCGGATGATGATGAAGTCATCACTTTGAAGTTTTCTAAGGATGTAGCCAAACGATTAAAAGATGTAGAAACAGCTCGTAAAGCCAAGGAAGAAGAAGCCAAGAAGGCAGAAGAGAAGAAAACTGCTATCACCTCCTTCCTCCAAGACTACCGGACAGAAATCTTCTCATCTGTCTCAAGTAGATCCAACACCTACTCCAAGTACTATGACACTTCAAGTGATGCCTATAAGGAAATGGTGGAGTGGACAACAGGTGGCGGAGTCAAGAAGGCTGAAATCGACTACTATACACCAGGTGTTTTCAATGTTCTCAGCGTTACCGAAGAGAATGGAATGGTGATCGTGAAAACCCATGAAGAATATACTGTGCACTATGTGACCAGCCGAAAAGATAGCCAGAGTAGCAAGGACAAGACCTACACCCTGAAACCTGTAGGGGATACTTACGTGATTACGGCTATTGCGGTCACGGCTGGTAATTAGGAGGTTTATGATGAAATTAAGCATGACAAAATGGACGCTTGCTGGCCTGGTTCTGTTGAGCCTAGGTGCTTGTGGCCAACAGAAGGAGTCAAAGAGCTCATCTCAAAAAGAGCCTGCTTCCAGTAAGCAAGTTGCTCAGTCGTCAGCCAGCAAAGAAACCAGTGCTTCTGAAGCAACTTCATCTGACGATAACAAAAAGTCAACGAAGAAGGCAGGCGAAGTAACGGTGGACCAAGGTGTTTCCTTTAATGGCTCTTATTACAGTGTCCAAGGAAAGTCTGGAGATATCGTCATCGCCAACAAGCACTACCCCTTAGCTGCAGACTACAATCCAGGTGAGGATCCAACAGCTGTTGCGGCCTTGCACGAGTTGATCGCAGCCATGCAGGCTGAAGGCTATGCTATCAGTGATCAGTACAGTGGTTTCCGCAGTTATGAGACCCAAGTAGATCTCTACCAAAGCTATGTCAATCAAGACGGTGTCGCTGCAGCAGATCGCTACTCAGCTCGTCCTGGCTATAGCGAGCACCAGACAGGTCTAGCATTTGACCTCATCGATACCAGTGGCAATCTCGTTCAAGAACAAGGCGCAAGCAAATGGTTGCTCAAGAACGCTGCCAAGTATGGCTTTATCGTCCGTTATCAAGAAGGAAAAGAAGCGAGCACGGGCTACATGCCGGAAAGCTGGCACCTTCGCTATATCGGAGAAGATGCAAAAGATGTCGCAGCATCAGGAAAAAGCTTAGAAGAATACTTCAACTTTACCGGTGGCGACTACGAATAACAAGAAAACCGCTCTTTCAGGAACCTGAAGGAGCGGTGTTTTTGTGTTGGGCAGGACAAGAAAAAACCACTGCCAAGTGGAAGTGGTTTTGATGGGTTTCTTATTTGAGACCGTATTTTTTGTTGAAACGATCCACACGTCCATCTGCTTGA
>NZ_JAPJPF010000014.1:7886-35819 GCF_030825805.1 Streptococcus sp. | reverse complement strand
CGTGGTAAGAAAGACCATCTCCTTGGACTTAAGGAAAATGTTATCATTGGTAAGATTATTCCTGCAGGTACAGGTATGGCTCGCTACCGTAACTTGGAACCACAAGCAGTCAATGAAGTCGAAATTATCGAAGAAGTTCCAGTCACAGAAGAAGTAACTGAAATGGTTGAATCAACTGTAGTGGAAGAAAATTAATCCCAAAAGAAGCTTTACTGATTATCAGTAGGGCTTCTTTTTGTTTGTGTCAAAAAATAGCCTAGCTTTCCTTCGTCGGGGTATATTTTGAAAGAAAATGGAGAAAACGTTCGGAAAATTCACTGTATTTTTCTTTCATAAGCAGAATTCTTTTATTATCAAAGGATTTTATATATAATATTGGATACAAAGGACGGAGAGAAATATGTATCAAGTAATTGAAATGTATGGGGATTACGAACCCTGGTGGTTTTTAGAAGATTGGGAGAAGGACATTGTCACTAGTCAGAGTTTTGATGACTATTATGAAGCCCTAAAATACTACAAACGCCAATGGTTACTTTTAAGAGAGCAATCTCCATTATTTAAAAGTAGAAGTGATTTAATGACGATTTTTTGGGATCCTGAGGATCAGCGCTGGTGTGAAGAATGTGCGGAATACGTGCAACAATATCATTCAGTCGCCTTGCTAGAAAACGATCAGAAGATACCGAGAAGCAAGCGCCGTCCAGGCTACGAAAAAGAGAATGCCCACACGGCTCATCGCTCTTGTAAGCTAGACTACGAGAGCAATAATCTATAGGAAGAGAAATTCAATATGCAGTTGAGTTTCTTTTTTTTTGCTCTTTTTTCTAAATTCAGCGTTAGTTGGCAAATTATTTGCGAATTATATAGTGAAAGGAGGAAATATGGTTCAAGAAATTGCACAATCCATAATTCGAATGGCATCGAATGCCGAAGCTCAGGATATTTATTTTGTTCCTCGATCGTCAGACTATCAGCTCTTTTTAAGGGTTGGGGATGAGCGATGCTTTATCGAGACCTATTCACAAGAACAAATGGTAGCGGTCGTCAGCCATTTTAAGTTTATGGCAGGGATGAATGTGGGGGAAAGGCGCCGGAGTCAATTGGGCTCCTGTGACTATTCTCTAGGGGATAAGGTCTTGTCCTTACGTTTGTCTACTGTGGGAGACTATAGGGGATATGAGAGTTTGGTCATTCGCCTGCTCCACAATGAGGACCGGGAGCTCCGTTTCTGGTTCGACCAACTTCAAGAGCTAGAAGAGAAGGTGAGTAAGCGGGGGCTCTACTTATTTGCAGGTCCAGTCGGATCGGGGAAGACGACACTGATGCATGCCCTGGCCAAGAAGAAATTTTCAGGGCAACAAGTCATGTCAATTGAAGATCCCGTAGAAATTAAGCAGGAAGAGATGCTGCAACTGCAACTCAATGAAGCGATTGGTATGACCTATGATAGCTTGATTAAACTGTCTTTGCGTCATCGCCCAGATCTCCTCCTCATCGGAGAAATCCGTGACACGGAGACAGCTCGCGCAGTTATTCGGGCTAGTCTGACAGGTGTGACAGTCTTTTCCACCATCCATGCCAAGAGCATTCCTGGGGTTTATGAACGCCTATTGGAGTTGGGGGTGAGTGAGGAGGAGTTACGGATTGTCCTTCAAGGGATATGTTACCAGCGTTTGATAAAGGGAGGAGGTGTCACTGACTTTGCCATCCAAGATTACCAAAACCACTCCAGTCAAAAGTGGAACCAGCAAATGGACGCGCTTTATGAAGCGGGACATATTGAGCTGGATCAGGCGCAAGCCGAAAAAATTATCGATTGCTAAGCAAGAACATGTCATTGAGCTCTTTCACAATCTCTACAGTAGTGGCTTTCATCTATCAGAGGTCATCGACTTTCTTCGGCGCAGTCAATTGGTAGAAGCCAATTTTGTCGAGAGGATGCAGGTCGGACTGGCCAACGGAAAGCCCCTGTCAGCCATCCTTTCTGATCTAAGTTTCTCCGATCAGGTAACGACTCAATTGGCATTGGCGGAGCAGCATGGAAATATCACCTTAAGTTTGGAAAAAATCCGTAGCTACTTGGAAAATCTGACCCAGGTTCGAAAGAAACTAGTTGAGGTGGCGACCTATCCCGTGCTCTTGTTGGGATTTTTGATCTTGATTATGCTGGGGCTGAAAAATTATCTCTTGCCTCAGTTGGAGAGTCAAAATGGGGCGACACGACTGATTAGTGTTTTTCCCCAGTATGTTTTGTTAGGGAGTGTGGTGTTGACGATTGGAGTTTTGATGCTCCTTTTCCTAGGCCGTCGTGCCAAGCGGCTGGCCCTGGTTTCATCTTTGGCTAGACTTCCTTTTCTTCGCCCCTTCCTACAGGATTATCTGACAGCTTTTTATGCTCGAGAATGGGGAAGTATGATTGCCCAAGGGTTGGAGCTGAATCAAATTTTTCCTGTGATGCAGGGGCAACGTTCTCGTCTCTTTCGAGAGATTGGACAGGATTTAGAACGGGCATTGGCTCGTGGCAGGTCTTTTTCTGACCATATTCAGACTTATCCTTTCTTTAAACGAGAGCTGGCCCTCATGATTGAATATGGGGAGGCCAAGTCCAAGCTCGGTAGTGAGTTGGAAATCTATGCAGACAAGACCTGGGCAGGCTTTTTCCATCGTTTGAACAAGGCCATGAATGTCGTCCAACCACTGGTCTTTGTCTTTGTTGCTCTTATGATTGTTTTGCTCTATGCAGCCATGTTGCTGCCTATTTATGAAAATTTGGAGGTTCCTTTATGAAATCATTGCGTACACTCAAGGTAAAAGCTTTTACTCTGATTGAAATGTTAGTTGTTTTGCTTATTATCAGCGTTCTTCTCTTGCTCTTTGTTCCGAACTTGACCAAGCAGAAAGATTCGGTAACAGATACAGGAAATCGAGCAGTCGTCAAAGTCGTGGAGAGCCAGGCTGAGCTCTATGAACTTAATCATCAGAATGAAAAAGCTAGTCTTTCTAAGCTTGTCGCAGAAGGACAAATCACTCAAAAACAAGCAGAAGCCTACCGTGCTCACTATGTGAAGAATGCAGGTGATCACCGTGCGGTTGCAGATTAAAGCTTTCACCCTTCTAGAGAGCTTACTAACTCTAGGTATCGTCAGTCTTCTATGTTGGCTGCTAGCTGGGTCAGTCCATCAAGCCTTTGGGCAGGTGGAAGAAACATTGTTTTTCTCGGAATTTGAACGGGTCTATCAGGAGACACAAAAGATGAGTATTGCAAAAGAGGAGAGAGCTCTCCTTTCCATCGACCACGGCGGGGTTCATAGTCCCTATCAAGAATTACCGCTTCCAAAAGGGGTGGAAGTGGTCAGAGAGAAGCAACTGACCTTTGATCCAGCAGGAGGCAATTCAAGCTTGACCAAGATTCAATTTCAGACAGAGAAAGAGGTGGTGACCTATCAGTTGGCAATTGGGAATGGAAAAATTAAAAAATCGACGGCTCCCCGCTAGTCTCTTGTTAGAAGGCCTAATCGCCCTAGCGATGTTTGGTGTCCTCACGACCCTTGTGCTGGGAGAGCTAGGGGACTCGCGACAGCAGCGTTTAGAAGAGTTGAGACAAGGAGAAGTTTTGCGCGTCGCAAAAATGGCGATCCAGACAAGGCAAGATCAATTGAACATCAATCAGGTCAGTGTCCAGGTGGAGAGGTCTGCCAAGTCCTTAAAGGTCTATCATGAAGGAAAGGTTGTGATTGCTGTTGAAAAGAACTAAACTGCCAGCCTTTACTTTATTGGAGGCCTTGGTTGCCCTGCTCGTCATCAGCGGTGGTTTATTGGTGTTTCAAGGATTGACAAGCCTCTTGCGTCAAGAACTCCAGTACCAAAGTCACATCAAGCAAGAGGAATGGTTACTCTTTCAGGACCAGCTGGATATTGAATTGTCTCGTAGCCAATTTGAAGAGGTCAGAGACAACAAACTCTATCTTGTTCAGGATCAAAAACCCATAGCCATTGGACTGGCTAAGGGGGGAGATATCCGAAAGACAGATGCGACTGGCCGTGGCTATCAACCGATGATAGATGGAGTTGAATCCGCCTGGATTGAAAAAAGAGGAGATCTGGTGTCTATTCAACTGCGCTTTGAAGAAGGGTTAGAAAGGGAGGTGGTCTACCGTGTGGTGGAAAAGGATAAAAAAGAAGCAGATTGAGGCCGGGATCCTTCTTTATGCCCTTTTTATATCGGCGGTTTTTAGTCTCTTGCTTCAGTTTTACCTGAACAGACAAGTGGCAGAGAGACGGATTCTCCTTGCTAGTCAGCACCGGATCCAGGCTTATGCACAAGCTCAATTGGCGATTGATACTTGGGATCGGGAAGAAAAAACCATAACCTTCTCAACTGGCCGAGTCGATTTGGAAGAAAAATCAGGCTTTGCCAACGTAACGAGTCACTTACAAGATGGGGAAAGCTACCATTTCACCTTTTCTCTACCTCCTCGGGAAAAGAAAAAAACCGACAAAAAGGAAAAGGAGAAGCAGGCTCCAGATTCGGCTACAGGCCACTCGACCATAACAGAGGAAGAGAAGTCTCAGGTCGTCGAAAAGCATAGCGAAAACTCTTAAAATTTGATATGATTAAGAGATGGAGGAAAGCATGAATTTCGAAAAAATTGAGAAAGCCTACGGCTACCTATTAGAGAATACCCAAACTATCCAAAATGATTTGCAGACCAACTTTTATGATGCTCTAGTGGAGCAGAATGCCATCTATCTGGATGGGCAAACAGAGTTGACTCTAGTGAAGGAAAACAACCAGCGGCTGAAGGACTTGAACTTAAACAAGGAAGAGTGGCGTCGCTCCTTCCAGTATCTTTTGATGAAGGCAGCCCAAACAGAGCCCCTACAAGCCAATCACCAATTTACGCCAGATGGGATTGGATTTCTTCTGGTCTTTCTAGTGGATCAGTTGGCTAGTTCCGATCAAGTAGATGTGCTAGAAATGGGGAGCGGAACAGGGAACTTGGCCCAAACCTTGATGAACAACTGTCAGCGTTCCTTAGATTATTTGGGCTTGGAAATGGATGATCTTTTGATTGACCTTGCGGCTAGTATGGCAGAAGTGATGAAGTCGGATGTGAATTTTGCCCAAGGTGATGCCGTTCGTCCACAAGTTTTGAAAGAGAGTGATGTGATTATCAGCGATTTACCTGTCGGTTATTATCCAGATGATGCCATTGCGAGTCGTTACCAGGTCGCTTCCCCTCAGGGTCACACTTACGCCCATCATTTATTGATTGAACAATCGCTAAAATATTTAAAACCAGGTGGCGTTGCTATTTTTCTAGCTCCGAATGATCTTTTGACAAGCGAGCAGAGTCCTCTGCTGAAAAAATGGATGCATGATCATGCTCAGGTCTTGGCCATGGTGACCTTGCCAGAGAACCTCTTTCGATCAGCCAATCTAGCAAAAACCATCTTTGTTTTACGCAAGCAAGAAGAAGCGGTGGTCCAACCGTTTGTCTATCCTTTGACTGATTTGCAAGACCAGGAAGACCTCATGAAATTCCGTGAAAGTTTTCAAAACTGGAATAAAGAAAGTGAAATTTAAACAAAATTTTGCTATAATAGGAGTGAAAACGCTTAAAGAGGTAAAAAAATGACGAAAACAATTGCAATTAATGCAGGTAGTTCAAGTTTGAAATGGCAATTATACCAAATGCCAGAAGAAACAGTTTTGGCAAAAGGGCTCATCGAGAGAATTGGACTTAAAGATTCCATTTCGACAGTAAAATTCGATGGTCGAGCAGAAAAACAGGTTTTAGATATTGAGAACCACACACAAGCGGTTAAAATCCTTCTCGATGATTTGATTCGTTTTAATATTATTGCTTCCTACGATGAAATCACTGGAGTAGGACACCGTGTCGTAGCAGGTGGTGAGTACTTCAAAGAGTCTGCTCTTGTAGATGAAGAAGTCATTCAAAAGGTTGAGGAACTTTCTTTGTTGGCTCCATTGCACAATCCTGCCAACGCTGCTGGGATCCGTGCCTTTAAAGAATTGTTACCAGATATTACCAGTGTTGTTGTATTTGATACCTCTTTCCATACAACAATGCCTGAAAAAGCCTATCGTTATCCTCTTCCAACTAAGTACTATACAGAAAACCAGGTTCGTAAATATGGGGCTCACGGGACTAGCCATGAGTATGTAGCCCACGAAGCTGCTAAGCTACTTGGAAAACCAATCGAAGAGTTGAAATTAATCACCTGCCACATTGGGAATGGGGCTTCTATTACAGCGGTAGACAAAGGAATTTCTGTCGATACGTCTATGGGCTTCACACCACTTGGTGGAATCATGATGGGAACACGTACAGGGGATATTGACCCTGCTATTATTCCTTACTTGATGGAGCACACAGAGGACTTCAACAGTCCAGAAGATATCAGTCGTATCTTGAATCGTGAATCTGGTCTACTAGGGGTGTCTGAACTTTCTAGCGATATGCGTGATATTCACGAAGCCATGCGCAATGGAAATGACAAGGCACTTTTGGCCAACGACATTTTTGTCGATCGTATTAAGAAATACATCGGTCAATACTTTGCTGTCTTGAATGGAGCAGATGCTATCATCTTCACAGCTGGTATCGGGGAAAATTCTAAAACAATCCGTGAACAAGTCATTAACGGGATGACTTGGTTTGGTTGTGAGCTTGATCCAGAAAAGAATGTCTTTGGTACAGAAGGAGATATTTCAACAGCGGATGCTAAAGTGAGAGTTTTGGTCATCCCAACGGACGAAGAATTAGTCATTGCCCGTGATGTTGAACGCTTTAAAAATAAGGGGTAAGACTTTATTCTAAAAAAACAAGAGAGAAGAGGCTGATTTGAAGCGTCTCTTTTTTCTATTGTGCGACTACTACTTGGGCTTGCCCCAGTAGCTCATCTATGCTATACTAGAAAAATAGTTTGACAATCGAGGTAAAATAATGGAAAATTGGATGGAGAAAAAATGGGTTTCAAATGGTCTGTGGTTACTAATTGGAATACCGTTATTGTTAGCAACCCAACTACCCATGATCGCTTTGATCTTGGGGATTAAAAATGCTTGGTCAAATTGGACGATCAATAGTCTAGTCCTTGGGGTTACCATGCTCCTCGTTTATTTGCTTTGGTGGTTTATGAAATGGAGTCCACTTGATTCACTAGATTTTTCACGAATCAAAGGCAGAGATATTGGGCGAAATTTCCTTTATTTTTTGCTTCTACTTGCAAATAATATTGTGGGGGCTACAGTGCTTCGGAATATAGGAGAGACCACTACAGCCAATCAGGAAACAATTCAGGGGCTTTCTTCCTTGGCTCCTCAGCTGGCAATGGGTTTGCTCATTGTCGTAGTGGCGCCTTTAGGAGAAGAAATTATTTGTCGAGCTGTGATTCCCCGCTTGATCTTTAAGGGGCACGAAAAAATTGGTTATTTGGTTGGGGCTCTTGTATTTGCCTATTTACACACACCAAGTAATCTTGGTTCCTGGGTCATCTATGGAGGTATGTCTCTCATCTTGACTTGGGTTGCCTACCGCTACAAACGAGTAGAATATTCGATTTTATTGCACTTTACCATGAATGCATTTGCCTTTCTGATAACTATTCTGGTTTCTTTTCTTCCCGCTTAAAATATGGTAGAATGATAGGACCAATGGGTTTTATTCAGAAGCTTTGGTAACCGACCAAAGAAGCATCTAGGCGCAGATAGAGACAAACTCGGAGGTTGGAAAGATTCTAACCTCTTTTCTATGCTTGGTTAGCTTTTCTTAGAAAGATGAAGGAAGATATGTCAAAGAGTGAATGGAGACAACTAGGCAAGGATCGGACCCTTCTATGTGGCATCCTCAATGTCACCCCCGACTCCTTTTCAGATGGTGGACGTTACCAAACGGTAGAAGGAGCTCTCGAGCAAGCTCGAAAGTTAATAGCAGAAGGAGCAAGCATACTGGATATTGGTGGGGAGTCCACACGTCCAGGGAGTCATTTTGTGGAAATTCAGGAAGAAATCCAGCGAGTCGTGCCCGTCATTGAAGCGATTCGAGCAGAGAGTGATATCTTGATTTCGGTTGATACTTGGAAGTCAGAGGTCGCTCGTGTAGCCCTAGCAGCTGGTGCAGACTTAGTCAATGATATTACAGGCTTGTTAGGGGATCCACAAATGGCGAGGGTGATTGCAGAAGCTCAGGCTGGAGCCATTCTTATGTTTAATCCAGTCATGGCTCGTCCTCATCATCCAAGTTCCGTCATTTTTCCAACCTTTGGCTTTGAGCCGGCCTTTTCATCGGAGGAGTTGGCGCAGTTTGAAGGTCTCTCTATCCAAGACTGCATGTGGGCCTTCTTTGCTAAGAGCCTTGAGCGAGCAGAGGAGGCAGGATTGAGTCCGGATCAACTCTTCTTAGATCCTGGGATTGGTTTTGGCTTGACCAAGCGGGAAAACCTTCAACTCTTGCAGGACTTAAAAACCATTCATGCTAAGGGGTATCCAATCTTTTTAGGAGTCTCTCGGAAGCGCTTTGTGGTTAATATTCTAGAAGAAGAGGGATTTGAGACCGACCCTGAAACGAAAGAAGGATTCTATAATCGGGATTTGGCCTCTAGTCATTTGACGAGTGTGGCTGCCAGCCAAGGGGTAGAAATTGTGCGTGTGCATGATATCCCTCTTCATAAGATGGCGGTAGCTATCGGTAGTGCGGTCTACCAAGCCGATCAAGCGCAGGACCTTCATTTGAAACAATATCGCTAAAGAAAAGAGAAGAGATATGACAGTAGATCTCAGTTGGTTAGCCACTTATCGTTCTTACGAGCCCCATTTTGGCTTGGAGCGAATGGGAGCCCTGCTGGCCTTGAGGGGAAACCCACACTTAGCCTGTCCTGTAATCCATCTAGCTGGGACCAATGGAAAAGGATCGACTCTAGCCCATTTACGGTCTTTACTAGAGGCAAAAGGATTGCGGGTTGGTGTTTTCTCCTCCCCCTATCTAGTTTCCTTTCATGAGCAAATCAGTATTAATGGGCTTCCCATTTCAGATCAGGATTTAGAGACTTATCTGTCCCTCTATCAGGACTTACTTGCAAACAATAGTTCTGATCAGACCTTGCTGGGCTTGACCGAGTTCGAGTTGATGACCGTCCTGGCTTTTGATTATTTTGCAGTAGAAAAGCCAGATGTGGTCATTTTGGAAGTGGGCATGGGGGGGCGTCTCGATAGTACCAATGTTTGTCAGCCTATTTTGACAGCCATCACGACGATTGGTCTGGACCATGTGGCTCTCTTAGGGCCAGATTTGGCCTCCATTGCTCGAGAGAAGGCGGGAATCATCAAGGAAAAGATTCCGGTCTTGTTAGGCCGGATGGAACTGGAAGCCCAAGAAGTCATTGTGCAGCGGGCGAACCGCTTATCGGCACCAGTAGAGCTGTTAGGTCAGGACTTTTTAGTTAGCTACCAAGCGTCTTTGGCTGATGGGGAAGTCTTTGGCTATCAGAGCCAGTATCGGGAAGAAATGCAACTAAAAACAGGGCTCTTGGGACTTCATCAAGTCGACAATGCCGGGCTGGCCCTGGCTCTCTGCGATACCTTCTGTCAAGAAAAGGGGCTCTCTTTCTTAAGTCGAGAAGAAATCCTCCAAGCTTGGGAAGGGGTCCAGTGGCCGGGACGCCTAGAGGTTATTTCTAACCAGCCTCTCATCATTCTAGATGGCGCCCATAATCCGCATGCAGTAGCCCCTCTTGTAGCCACCATGAAAGAACGGTATGGACAGTTGGACAAACAAGTCTTGTTTACCTGTATCCAGACCAAGGCGATTGAGGAGATGCTGGAACTGTGGAGCGGATTGAAAAAGAGTCAATTAACCTTGACGACCTTTGAGGATTCACGCGCCTATTCCGTGAGAGACATGCAGGAAATAGCCCATCAAAAAGGCCTGCCTTATCAAGAATGGAAGGTGTTTTTAACCCAATATCTAGAAAGAGAATCGCAACAATCTGATCTCCTCTTAGTGACGGGATCCTTGTACTTTTTGGCTCAGGTGAGAGCCTTTCTAATCGAAGAAATCAGTAGGAGATGACATGGATACAAAGAAAATTCAAGAAGCCGTGAAGATGATTATCGACGCCGTCGGTGAAGACGGAAGCCGTGAGGGCTTGCAAGAAACACCAGAACGCATTGCCAAGATGTACCAAGAGATTTTTGCAGGTCTCAACCAAACTGCGGAAGTCCACCTATCAAAATCTTTTGAGATTGTGGACAACAATATGGTGGTGGAAAAGGATATCTTCTTCCACTCGATGTGTGAACACCATTTCTTGCCCTTCTATGGCAAGGTCCACATTGCCTATATCCCAAATGGGCGCGTAGCGGGCCTTTCTAAGCTAGCTCGGACGGTGGAAGTGTACGCCAAAAAGCCTCAAATCCAGGAGCGCTTGACAGTGGAAATCGCGGATGCCTTGATGGAGTATCTGGGAGCGCAGGGAGCCCTTGTTTGGGTGGAAGCAGAGCACATGTGTATGAACATGCGTGGGGTGCGCAAACCAGGGACAGCTACTGTAACGACAGCAGCGCGTGGCTTGTTCGAGACAGATAAAGACTTGAAAAACGAAGCCTATAAACTGATGGGACACTAATCCCTAGATAAACTGAGGTGATGATGGTGGATCAATTACGGATTAAAGATTTGGAAATTTATGCCTATCATGGTGTGTTTTCCGCTGAAAAGGAATTGGGGCAACGCTTTGTCTTGGATGTCTGTGTCGATTATGAGATGACCCGGGCTGCTCGGACGGGCGATTTGACGGCTTCAATCCATTATGGAATCTTAGCAGAGCAACTGACAAATTGGGTTCAAGCTGAGAAAATTGATTTGATTGAGACAGTAGCTTTTCAGCTTGTGGAGAAGATTTTTGCAACCTATGACTTTGTCAAAAAGGTTCGACTTGAGCTGAAAAAACCTTGGGCGCCAGTTCCTCTACCTTTGGATACCTGCTCGGTCACGATTGAACGAGAAAAAAGACGAGCCTTTATTGGTCTGGGAACCAATATGGGGGATAAGGGACAACAGTTGGCGACGGCTGTATCTAGACTAGAAGAAAAGGGGCTTACGATTCTCCAAACCTCTTCTCAGATTGAGACAGCACCTTGGGGAGGGGTCGAGCAAGATAGCTTTCTCAACCAAGTCGTAGAGGTCGAAACTTGGTTTACGCCCCAAGACTTGATTGAGACCTTGCTAGGAATCGAGCTAGAAATGGGTCGGGTCCGTGAGATCAAATGGGGACCACGGGTCATCGATTTGGATCTCCTTTATATGGAGGATTTGATCCTCTATAGTCCAGATTTGATTCTCCCTCATCCGTATGTGGCAGAACGGGCATTTGTCCTAGAATCCTTAAATGAAATTGCTCCTTACTTTGTGGATCCTGTCCAAAGAAAACAGATCCGACAACTGTGGGAGGCTGTGAAAGAAACAAAAGGTAGTTGATCCAATGGTCGACTACTTTTTTTACCTTGACAGGTTAATTGAGCAGGAGTATACTATGCGTAAATAGATTAGGAGCAGGAGGGCGTCATGAAATCTTATCTTGTAAAATGGTTGATCGCGATTGTCTTGGCTGTTTTTTTCCTTTGGTTGAGTTTGGAAACGGACTTACTGCCAAAAGAAGTGTATCCCCTTCTCCTTGTCCCGATACTGATTGTGGGCCTCTATCTTTTTAAGGAGAGGTAATTTTCCATTCAATTAAACTATGAAAAATCCCCTGGGTGCCAACTGGTTCAGGCACTCAGGGGATTTTTTGTATATGGAGCTAGGACCAACGGTCTAGCCTTGCTTTTCTTTATTTGCGGTACAAGCGATCGTATTGGTAAACTGGATCCATGGTCACATGAATGCCCAGTTTGCGAAGAACGTTCTTATCTTCGTCTGTCAACATGACTGTTGAATGGGCTTCGCTCCCTTTCAATCGACCCAATTCTTGCATGGCAAGATTTGCCTCTGGATGGTTCATGGCGGTAATGGCGAGGGCGATGAGGATTTCATTTGAGTGGAGGCGAGGGTTGCGACTGCCCAAGTGGTTGATCTTCAAGCCTTGGATTGGTTTCACATATTCTGGCTCAATCAACTTGGTTTCTTTATCAATATGGGCCAATTTCTTGATGGCGTTGATGAGAACAGCTGCCGTTGGACCAAATAAGTCAGAAGTCTTACCTGTCACGGTTTCTCCGTTCGGCAATTCCAGGGCCAAGGCAGGTTCACCGGTTTCTTCCTCTTTTTGACGGGCAAGGACGGTGACTTGGCGGTCTTTTGGTGAAATGCCTAAGTCATTCATCAAGAGTTCAATTTTCTTAATAGCTCCGTTTCCGACACGCTCTGCTTTCACATCCAGAATGGTTTGGTAGTAACGGCGGATAATTTCTTGCTTAGAGGCTTCAATCGCTGCGTCATTGTCCACGATGGCAAAGCCGACCATGTTCACACCCATATCTGTTGGGGAAGCGTAAGGAGATTCTCCGAGGATGCGTTCCAACATCCGCTTCAAGACAGGGAAGATTTCAATATCCCGGTTGTAGTTGACCGTTGTTTCGCCATAGGTTTGGAGGTGGAATGGGTCAATCATATTGACATCGTCAAGGTCTGCAGTAGCAGCTTCATAGGCCAAATTCACTGGGTGATGCAAAGGTAAGTTCCAAACTGGGAAAGTTTCAAATTTAGCATAACCAGATTTGATGCCATTTAATTGGTCATGGTACATGTTGGACATACAAGTCGCCAATTTACCAGAACCAGGACCAGGAGCTGTCACGACAACGAGATTACGGCTAGTTTGAATGTAGTCGTTTTTCCCCATTCCCTCAGGAGAAATGATGTGATCCATATCCGTTGGGTAGCCCTTGATTGGGTAGTGGAGGTAAGAGGCGATACCGTTCTTTTCCAACTGTTTGCGGAAAAGGTCTGCAGCTGGTTGACCAGCATACTGAGTGATGACGACAGAGCCAACATAGATGCCCAATTCGTTGAATTTATCAATCAAGCGGAAGACCTCTTGGTCATAAGAGATTCCTAGGTCACCACGCGCTTTTGAATGCTCAATGTTATTGGCATTAATAGCAATCACAATCTCCACTTGGTCACGAAGTTCTTGGAGAAGCTTAATTTTGTTATCTGGTTCATAACCAGGAAGGACACGAGCTGCGTGGAAATCTTCCAACATTTTTCCTCCAAACTCTAGGTAGAGCTTGCCATCAAATTGGTTGATGCGCTCGAGGATGTGATCGCGTTGCAAATTCAAATACTTTTCGGAACTAAAAGCTTGTTTCTTCATTTAAACCTCCAATAAAGAAGCGAGGGTGATCTTTAGCGGTGCTCCGCCTTTCACATAGGGGAAAGGGGAGTGCAAAAGAACACCCGTTGCAATATTCATTCAGTATTATATCAAAAAAACCCCAAAATGGGGGTTTAAAACAATTATTTTGGAAAAATATTAATAATTCTTAATTAAATCAACGGTTGAACGATCCAATTTTTTGACCAAGGCTTGAAGGAAGGCTTGGGCTTGAAGGAAGTCATCCATAGCGTAGAGGGTTTGGTGGGAGTGGATGTAGCGTGCGCAGACTCCGATGGTAGTAGATGGCACACCACCACTTCGTAAGTGGGCTACTCCAGCATCCGTTCCGCCTTTTCCACAGTAGTATTGGTACTTGATGCCGGCTTCTTCAGCGGTGGTGAGGAGGAAGTCCTTCATATTTGGCAACATGAGGTGACCTGGATCAAAGAAGCGAAGGAGGGTTCCCTCACCGATAGCTCCTTGGCCTCCGTAGACATCTGCTGCTGGAGAACAGTCAACAGCCAGGAAGATTTCTGGATCAAACTTGGTCACAGAAGTCCCTGCACCGCGCAGTCCGACTTCTTCTTGGACAGTCGCTCCGACATAGAGTTCGTTTGCTAGGGCTTGTCCAGAGAGGGCTTGTGCCAATTCGCTGACCATCAAGACCCCATAACGGTTGTCCCAAGCTTTGGAGATGATGTTTTTCTGATTGGCTGTTAAGATTGCAGTGCTTTCAGGGACCAAGGTGTCGCCTGGACGGATTCCAAAGCTCTCGGCTTCTTCTTTGTTGGCAAAGCCACCATCAAAGACAATATCCCCGATTGCTGGAAGGGCAGGACCGTTTGCGCCACGTGTCAAATGCGGGGGAACAGATCCAGAAATGACAGGGTAGGAATGGCCATCGCGTGTCAAAAGGGTGAAACGTTGGCTGCTGACCACCATAGGGTTCCAACCACCGATTTCCACCACGCGGAAGGTGCCGTCTGCCTTGATCTCACTGATCATAAAGCCAACTTCATCCATATGGCCTGCGACCATGATGCGAGGAGCATCAGCCGCTTCTGAGTGGCGTACCCCAAAAATGCTTCCCAAGCCGTCTGTGACCACTTCATCCACATGTGGGGTGATCTGTTTGCGTAGATAATCGCGAACAGGCGCTTCGTGGCCAGAGATGGCAGGAAGTTCTGTTACTTCTTTGATTTTAGAAAATAAATCAGTCATAAGTTACCTTCTTTCTGATTGTTATTTTATCACTTTTTTAGTCGAGATGGTAGTGGCAGTTGACGGGAATGAAAGCAGATCGTCATGATGGGGAGAACTATTCTCCTTCGTTGTCCCAGCTTGTATTTTGTGTTACAATATGAGGTATGAAAGCTAAAAAAATCATTTTATCCAGCCTTGCAGCAGCTAGTGCAAGTGCTCTTGCCCTTGGGGCCTATAAAATTGCCAAAGATCAAAAACGTCTGCGGACGCAAGAAGAGTTAGTCGCAGAAGTCCGTGAGCAAATGGAGAATATGGGGAAGATTGCGACCCTTTATGTGGAACTCTATGAATCAAACGAAGAGCGTCTGGTAGGAGGGCTCGTATTTGAGGATGAGCGCCACTATCGCTTTGTCTATGAAGAGGGCCTCCTTCACTATGAAGAGGAAAAACTATGATCATTCCACAGTCTTTAGAGGAATTAGCTAGCTATGTCGAGCAAGAAGGAAAGAAGGTTTTCTTCTTTTCAGCGGATTGGTGTGGCGATTGTCGGTATATCCAGCCCTTTTTGCCAGAGATTGAAGCGGAAAACCCTGAATTTACCTTCATTTTGGTTGACCGAGACCAGTATCTAGACCTGGCTAAGCTTTGGGATATCTATGGCATTCCGAGTTTGGTGGTCCTAGACAAGGATCGGGAACTGGGGCGTTTCGTCAATCGTGATCGCAAAACCAAGGCGCAGATTTCAGAATTTTTAGCAGGATTGAAGTAGGAGAAAGAGAAAGAATGATTGTAACCTATAATAAAGAACAAGTCGGCGATGTCTTGATGCTCACCTTGAAAAACAGTGGGGATGCCAAGTTAGCAGTAGAGCGCAAAGGCAAAGTAGCCCGTGTCTACCGTGAAGACAAGCAAGAAACCGTAGCCTGGAATATTTTTGAGGCTTCGACCTTCTTTGCCCTTGAAGGTAAGGGGCAAATTTTCTTGAGTGATGAGCAGGTTGCACGCCTCAATCAAGAATTGCAGGCTGAAGGATTTGCAGAGGTCTTGGTCAATGACAAGGAGCCTAAGTTTGTCGTGGGGCAAATCGTGGAAATGGTGGCTCATCCAGATAGTGACCACCTCAACATTTGCCAAGTGGCTGTCGGACCAGACAAGACAGTTCAAATCGTAGCAGGTGCTCCAAATGCGCGTGAAGGTCTCAAGACGATTGTGGCTCTTCCAGGTGCTATGATGCCAGATGGTAGCTTGATTTTCCCAGGAGCCCTTCGTGGAGAAAAGAGCTTTGGCATGATGTGTAGTCCACGCGAATTGCACTTGCCAAATGCTCCACAAAAACGTGGGATTATCGAATTGCAAGATACAGAAGAGGTGGGAACTCCCTTTGACCCTGCCCGTCACTGGCAAGGATAAGAGAGTGGGACAGAAATCGATAATTCGTTAGAATTCGATTTCGTTGTCCCACCTCCGCACAGTTGAGTAGGGCTGTAAAAGCTGATGAATTCAGCGTAGTAGAGCCCACTCAACCACTGCGTCTCGCTCGATAATCCAAAGACAATTGAGAGGCTAGGACTTTTGTCCCAGTTTCTTTTTTATTTTTTCCTCAAATGGCTAAAAAACTACGAATTATATAAGTAGGAGGAAGAAATATGTACAATAAAGTAATTTTAATCGGGCGCCTTGTGGCTGACCTAGAGCTTCATAAGACCAGTACGGATAAGTCCGTTGCGCGTGCGACCCTGGCTGTCAATCGTCGTTACAAGGATCAAAATGGCGAGCGGGAGGCGGACTTTATCACTCTCGTGGTCTGGGGGAAATTAGCAGAGACCCTTGTCTCCTATGCCAATAAAGGGAGTTTGCTTTCTGTGGACGGTGAGCTTCGAACCAGACGCTATGAGAAGAATGGAATGACCCAATATGTGACAGAGGTACTCTGTCAAGGCTTCCAGCTCTTAGAAAGTCGTGCTCAACGAGCGATGCGGGCCAATGGAGCAGGAGGAGATCTAGCGGATCTCATCCTGGAAGAGGAAGAGCTTCCCTTTTAACAGAAGAGAACGGTGCAGCTGGTCAGCTGTGTCGTTTTTTCTTTTTCGAAACTTCTCACGGAAGTTGCAGGGGTAAGTCATCATATGGATTTATGAGTAAAACGCATTCATTTCCTAAAGACCTTCAAGCTCTTGATAAAAAATGATATAATACAAGGTATTAAATACGAACAAAAAATCTTTATATAGTAAAATGGTTCGTTCTTTTAAGAGGAGAAGAGATGGGGTTAGAAGAGGAAGCTGTTCAAAAGAAACACAATCGAGTGATGATCTATACGATATTTTGGAGCCTGGTTTTTGTGGTAGTGGTCATCTATTTGAATGCTAGCCAACTAAAACCGGTAAAAGGGCAGATGCGGATTGGTGTGACCTACATGACCATGAACAATGAATTCTACCAAACACTGAATGCAGAGATTGAACGAGTGGCTGACGAAAAAGGGGATTTGCTTCTAGTTCGTAATCCAGAATTGGACGAGGAAAAACAAAGTCAGCAAATAGATTATTTTCGTCAACAAAAGGTCAATGTGATTGTAATTAACCCCGTCAAAGGAGATAGCCCTAAAATCATTGCTTCCCTGAAGCGAGCTCGAGAGGCAGGGATTAAAATCATTGCAGTGGATAGTCAGCTCAGCCATTTCACGGTGGATGCCAGTGTGGTGTCTGATAATTACCAAGCCGGGGTCTTGGTCGCCCAGCGCCTGATGAAGCAGAAAAATGAGGCGAAGATCCTACTCTTAGAGCATAAGGGGACGGTATCGGCAGAGCAACGGATCCAAGGATTCTTAGATACCATCCAGTCGAAGCCTGCCTATCAGGTCGTTGGGAGAGAAGAGACCCGTGGTCAAACGGAATTGGCCTTACCAGCTGTTTCCCAGGTCATTCAGGATGGTCTGGTATTTGATACTGTCGTGGCCTTAAATGATCGGGCAGCTATCGGAGCCCTAGCGGCCATCAAGGAAAACCAATTAGCTCTGCCGATTTCTATCTATGGAATCGATGGCTCTCCGGATATGAAGGTCTTACTCTCGACGACGGATGATATCGAAGGGACGGTTGCCCAATCTCCTCTTAAAATGGGGAGACAGGTGATGCAAGTAATTGAGTGCATGAGGACAGGAAAACCCTACAAGGAACAATATAAGATCCCAGTAGAGATGATTGATAAGGATAATGTTGACCACTATGATGTCAACGGGTGGCAGTAATGACCAAGCTTCGTGGCATTCGTTATAGTTTGATTTTGCTAAAAATCATTAATTTTATCGCCATCTTATTTAGCAGTTCCCTCTACTTGCATGCGACCAATTACATCATTGCCAAGGGGCAAGGGTATCAATTATTGGAGCAATTAAGAGAAATACCGAGTTCACCAGCTCAGAATTTTTGGATCTCCATCCTTCTTTTTGGAGGGATTCTTCTCATTACCTTTTATCGGATGCGTCAAGGGACACAGGAGTGGTCGGTTTTTGACAAATGGAATATTCTAGAAATACTGCTGATGCTAGGCGTCATGATGGCCCTCAGCTTCTCCTATAATGGGATCATCCTCTTGGTATTTGCCGATATCTTTTATGGTTCCAAAGAGTTTAGTAGTTCCAAGGACAGACGCTATTGGTTTGCCTTTATCCTTCTAAGTTTCATAGTCCTCCTTGTGACCAATTATGACATTCTTTCTCTAGTTGTGCAGTTGCCTTCGCTAGATGCCTATATTGCCTTCTATCCTTCATCAATTCGGATGCTCATCCTATTCGCTAAAAATGCGCTAGCTTCCTTAAATATGGTTGTCTTTATTATTTCTCTTCTCTTTTACATTTTATCGGTAGTGGCAGAGCACCATCGGATCGAAAAAGAGTTAGAAATGGTTTCTCAGGTCAATACGGAATTAAATAGCTACATGGCCCTTTCGGAAAAGATTGCGGAGGACCGGGAGCGCAAGCGAATAGCACGGGAAATTCATGATACTCTGGGCCATGCCTTGACGGGTATTTCTGCAGGGATTGATGCAGTTGGGGTTTTGATTGATATTGACCCTGGTCGTGCCAAGACCCAGCTTCAATCGGTCTCTACGGTGGTACGAGATGGAATCAAGGACGTCCGGGGCTCTTTGAACAAGCTTCGGCCAGGTGCCCTGGAGGACCATACCTTGAGGGATGCGGTTTTGAAATTGGTTCACGAATACCAAGCTATTTCCAACTTACAAGTCGAGCTAACCTATGACTGGGATGATGTAGATCTGGATGTCATGGTGGAGGATACCGTCTTTCGAGTGATTCAGGAGTCCATGACCAATTCTGTCCGCCATGGTCATGCGACCCACATGCAGATTTCCTTTTTGGTGGAAGATGCCTATGTCATGCTTCTCCAAGATAATGGGGTCGGCTTTGACCAACTACAGGTCGGCTATGGCTTGAAACAAATGCGAGAGCGGGTCTCTATCTTGGGAGGAAGGATAGAATTTGCCAATCGAAATGGATTTTATACACGAATTGAATTACCCAAAGAAAAAGGAGGAAAGATCTTATGATCAAAGTAATGATTGCGGATGACCAAGCACTGATTCGCGAGTCGCTCCAAATTATTTTGTCTGCCCATCAAGATATTCAGGTGACTTCTGCAGTGGCGGACGGTCACGAGGTGATAGAGCGAATCCCCCAAGATAGACCAGATGTCGTATTGATGGATATTCGTATGCCCAAGATGGATGGTGTGATGGCGACAAAAGAAGTCAAGGAACGCTTCCCTGAGGTTAAAATCATCATTCTGACCACCTTTGACGATGATGATTTCATCTTTCGTGCTTTGAAATATGGAGCTTCAGGGTATTTGCTTAAAGGGGCTTCAACAGAGGAGCTCTATCAAGCCATTCAAATTGTCTATCATGGGGGAGCCATGATTAACCCTAATATTGCTAGTAAGGTTTTTCAGATTTTTTCTCAGATGGCTCAGAGCAATTACACGATCTCCGTTTCTGAAGAATATGTGAGCGACTTATCCCTGACTGAATGGCGGATCATCCAGCAGGTTGGTTTTGGGGAGTCTAATAAGGAAATCGCAGCCAAATTGTTCCTATCTGAGGGAACGATTCGGAATTACCTGTCAACCATTTTGTCTAAGTTGAACCTGCGGGATCGGACCCAGTTGGCTATTTGGTCTGTTCAAAAAGGTGTGACCACTAAGGATTTTGGAACAGAAAGTGATAGCCGATGAAGAAAATACGTAAGATTCGAGGCTCCAGATTGTTTCTAGGCTTGCTTTTTCTTTTTTTACTTGCTGGAGGGATTTGGTGGCAGCGTCAGCCTAAGCTTGTCCGCTTGGGGGTCTACGCTGGATCTAGCTGGGATGTGCCCACCCAAACGGAAGAAAAAGTCTTGGACCAAGCGATTGCTCGTTTCGAAAAAACGCATCCAGGGGTAAAGATTGTCTACGAAAGCGGAATTCCGAAGAATCAGTATGCGAGCTGGTTAGCCAATCAGATCCTCCATGGACAGGAGCCAGATCTATATATGGTATCCAGTACTGAGCTCCCGGTGTTAGCTGCGCGTGGGGCGGTAGAAGATTTGACCCCCTTGATGGACAAACAGGTCGATCCTTCTCATTTTTATCCAGTTGCCCTAGAAGCAGGTAAATACAAGAACCGTCAGTATGCCCTCCCATTTGAGAGCAATCCTGTTTTGATGTGTGTCAATAAAAATTTATTGGAAAAGGAAGGGATTGCTATTCCGAAAGAGGGGTGGACTTTGGAGGAATTTTATACGATTTGTCAAAAAGTGACGCGGGATACAGATGGAGATGGTGAGCTAGATCAGTTTGGAAGTACAGATTATACCTGGAGGGAGGCCTTGGCAGCCCATGGTGGCCAGCTTTTCAGTCAGGATAACATTAATCTGACGAGTAAAGAAATGAAGCGCTCGCTCTATTTTGTCGAAAAACTCGAAGCCCTTCATGGGAATTTCAATGTTACTTCTAAGGATTTTGATGAAGGCAAGGTCGCTTTTTATCCGATGACCTTGGCCCAGTACCGAACTTATAAACCTTATCCCTATCATGTTGCCAAATATTCAAATTTCACTTGGACCTGTATCCCTATGCCCGGGGCTTCTGGATCAACTCCGTCAACCTTAGTGGATACGTCCTTGTTTGCTCTGTCTTCTCGGGCCAGTGCTAGCAAGGAGGCCAAGGAATTCATGGAATTTTTGACCCAGGACCAGCAGGTCCAGCAGGAACTCTTCCGGCAGTCGCAGGGGACCTCTGTCCTCCCTTCGGTGGTCAATAGTTCGGAAAGTCGGGACCTTCTTAAAGCGGATGATTTCGGGGTTGATTCCTTGACGAATCGGACCCTGGACCAGATTATGAAAAAGGCTGTCCTAAGTACTCCTGGCAACCTACCCGATGATATCTGGGATCGATTGGATTATTTGATTCATAATGCTCTAAAAGCAAAGGATATTGATAATCAATTGCCTCAAATTCAAAAGATTATTGAGGAAATGCTTCGGGAGAAGTTTCGTTAAGAGCAACTAGGCATCTGTCAAGTGACAGATGTCATTTTTTTATTGACAGATGTCAACTTTTCTTTGTGACAAATGACAATAGTAAAACGCTTTCAAAAACAATACAATAAGGTCATCATAAAGGAGGAGAAAGGATGAAGTATCTGGTATTGGTCAGTCATGGTGGACTGGCAGAAGGTCTGAAAAGTTCGCTGGCAATGTTTGCTGGGGATAAGATAGATCAGGTGATTGCGGTCGGACTGAAAGAAGGCAAATCGGTAGATGATTTTGCTCATGATTTTCGTCAGGCGATTTCCCATTTAACAGATGAGGACTCTGTCTTAGTTCTAGCAGACATTGTAGGTGGCAGTCCTTTGACAACGGCAACGACAGTGCTAGAGGAGCAAGGAAAGCTGAGTACAGCCTTGATCTTAGGTGGAATGAACTTGACCATGGCGCTGACAGCAGTTGTGATGAAGGACATGATGGAGGGGGCTGATTTAGCCCAGGTGATTTTATCCGAAGCTTCCACAGCCTTGCAAGAATTTACCCTTGCCCCGGTAGAGGGTGACGATGATGAAGAAGATGATATTTAACTAAGGGAGGTTAGAAAATGGTAGTATCATTTGTACGGATTGACGACCGTATGATCCACGGTCAAACAGTAACTCGATGGGCTAAAGAAAAGCCTTGTGATGGCTTGATCGCCGTCAACGACGCAGCAGCTTCCAACAAGGTCTTGATTCAAGCCTATAAAGGGGCTTCAGATAAGAAAACCTTTGTTTGGACCAAGGAAGCTTTCAAAGAAAAATCTGCCAAAGTAACGGAATCAGAAACTCGCTATTTCTTGATTACTAAGAACCCCATCGATATGAAAGAAATTTTGGTAGACCAAGGGTTTGTCCCAGGCGATGTCAAAGAAATCATTGTCGGTCCTGCAAATGACCGTCCGGGTGCTGTGAAATTGGGAAATAACCAATCCATCACCCAGGAAGAAGCAGAAGCCATCGAAGCCATTCAGGCTGCAGGCTACAAGGTGAAATTCCAGTTGCTTCCAGATGTATCCATCGGTTACTGGGATGATTTTAAATCAAAATTCGGATTCTAGAGAGGGGAGCATCCTAGCTCTTCGTCACTAAACTATACTTACAAACAAAAGGAGCGTTTGTTATGACAATTTCATGGATTCAAGCAATCTTGCTTGGTATTTTCGCCAGCTTGTCTTCAATGCCTGGTATGGGTGGTTCCAGTATCGGGAACTATACACTTGGTCGTCCCCTAGTTGGTGGGTTGATCTCAGGGTTAATCCTTGGAGATGTGACAACCGGTATCATGGTCGGGGTTGCCCTTCAGGTCGTTTATATCGCCTTGGTAACACCTGGTGGAACTGTATCTGCTGATGTACGGGCTATTTCTTATATCGGAATTCCCCTTTCTATCTTATTTGTTCATGCTAACAATATCACGGGTGAGGCAGCAATTGCAGCGGCAGCAGCCCCAATCGGTGCAGCCGTTGGGACTATCGGTACCGTTCTTTTCTACGGTACTGCAACCATGAACTTGCTTTGGCAACATATCGGTTGGAAAGCCGTTGAAGAAGGAAACTTCAAAAAACTCTACGCAGTTGATTGGGTTTACCCATGGATTTCTCACTTCCTCTTCTCCTTCCTTCCAACCATGATTATCACCAAATACGGTGAAAACATGGTGGATTTGATGAAACAATACCTTCCAATGGATGGTTACTGGATGAAAGCCCTCTTTACAGTCGGTGCCCTTCTTCCATGTGTCGGTATTGCCATCCTCTTGAAGCAAATCGTTACAGAAGTAAGAGACTTCATTCCATTCTTTGTTGGATTTACCTTGGCAAAATCTCTTGGCTTGAACTTGGTAGCGAGTGCGGTAGTTTCATTGATCTTTGCAGTGATCTACTATGAACTTGAAGTGATTAAAACAATGAAAGTCGTCCCTGCTGGAGTAAATGACTTTGACGATGATGAGGAGGATATCTAAGATGGCTGATAAAAAGAAAATTTCAAAGAAAACGCTAACCAAAGCATTCCATCATTGGTATTATGGTCACTTGACTTGTTTTTCTCAAGAACACATGCAAACCTTTGGGTATTTGACTTCAATGCTTCCAATCGTGGAAGAAATGTATGATTCCAAAGAAGAACAAAAAGAAGCCATGCAAACCTATACAGCCTTCTTCAACACGGAACCACAATTGGGATCATTGGTTGTAGGGATCACAGCTGGTTTGGAAGAAGCGCGTGCCAATGGAGAAGCAGTAGATGGCGAAACCATCAACGGGATGCGTGCTGGTTTGATGGGTCCAATCGCTGGGATTGGGGACTCCTTGGTTGTTGGGACCTTAATTCCTGTACTTCTCGGGATTGCCCTTGGTCTTTCTAAAGGCGGAAACATTGCAGGAGCTCTCTTCTATATCGTCGTTTGGAACCTCTTGGTCTACTTAGGCATGCGTTTCGCCTTCTTCAAAGGCTATCACTTAGGGGACAAGGCTGTTGAATTCCTTGTAGGACCAAAAGGACAAGCCCTTCGTAAAGCAATTAGTGTGGTCGGTGGTATGGTCATCGGTGCTGTAGCAGCGACTTGGGTCTCTGTTACAACAGCCCTCGAATTCAAAAATGCTGACGGAGAAGCCTTCCTTAAAATCCAAGAAAAGATTGATGGCGTCTATCCAGGTCTCTTGACTGCTGCCTTTATCACTCTTTGCTGGTGGCTCATGGCGAAGAAGAAAGTCTCACCAAACAAGGTCATGCTTCTCTTAGTCATCATCGCCTTAGCTGGGGTAGCTCTTGGAATCTTTGACCCAGGTCTCAAATACTAAGAGAAAACTGGAAACAGTTTATTGCAACCGGAGCATTGAGAATGAAGTACGTGACCTCCTTTACGAATACTTCATTCTCAATTTTTATTGAAGGAGGCATCTATGCACACCAGACAAGAATTAATAAAAGGGTATGAGACGGAAATTCGCTACCAACGCCATATGTTGGAAAACTTGGGTCGCTGGTTTAGTGTGCTCTTTCTCATGGCCAGTATTGGTGGACTGCTGATTTATTTCTTTCACAAGACTTCCCTCCTATTTTTGATCTTAGGTAGCTTGATCGCCCTGATTGGAATAGCAGGGATGTTGGTAGTGGGGTATGGGATGTATCGTGGTCGAGCCAACTTACAAAAAGTTATCCAAGCTTACCAACAAAAACTAAATTTGGTTGGCTAGAAATCGAAAACACTTCGAAGAGATTGAGGTGTTTTTTTCTTGACTATTTTTGACCAAGTGATACAATAGAAACATGAGTTAGCACTCGTTGTTGAAGAGTGCTAAAATACAAGAACGGAGGAATGACATGTTAAAACCACTAGGAGACCGCGTGGTCTTGAAAGTAGAAGAAAAAGAACAAACAGTCGGTGGCTTTGTCATCGCAAAAGCAAGTCAAGCTGAAACCAAAACAGCAGAAGTCATCGCTGTAGGTGAGGGAGTTCGGACCCTCAGTGGCGAGTTGGTAGCACCAAGTGTCAAAGTCGGCGATACGGTCTTGGTGGAAAATCATGCAGGCGTTGAAGTGAAAGACGGCGATGAGAAGTACACGATTGTTGGGACTGCAAGTATTCTTGCCATTGTTGAAGCTTAAAGAATCAGAAAGGAGAAAGATGTATGTCAAAAGAAATTAAATTTTCATCAGATGCTCGTGCAGCCATGGTCCGTGGGGTAGATATCCTAGCAGATACCGTTAAGGTGACCTTGGGACCAAAAGGCCGCAATGTGGTCCTTGAAAAATCATTTGGGTCACCATTGATCACCAATGATGGGGTGACCATCGCTAAAGAAATCGAATTGGAAGACCATTTCGAAAATATGGGTGCCAAATTGGTATCAGAAGTTGCTTCGAAGACCAATGATATCGCTGGAGATGGAACAACAACTGCGACTGTCTTGACCCAAGCCATCGTCCGTGAAGGGATCAAGAACGTTACAGCGGGTGCGAATCCAATCGGTATCCGTCGTGGGATTGAAGCAGCGGTTGCGACTGCTGTTGAAGCTTTGAAAAACAATGCCATTCCAGTTGCTAATAAAGAAGCCATCGCCCAGGTTGCAGCTGTCTCTTCTCGTTCTGAAAAAGTCGGTGAATACATCTCAGAAGCCATGGAAAAAGTGGGCAACGACGGAGTGATCACGATTGAAGAATCTCGTGGAATGGAAACCGAGTTGGAAGTCGTGGAAGGAATGCAGTTTGACCGTGGTTACCTCTCTCAATACATGGTCACTGATAATGAAAAAATGGTGGCAGACCTTGAAAATCCTTATATCTTGATCACCGACAAGAAGGTGTCAAACATCCAGGAAATCCTGCCATTGCTTGAAAGTATTCTTCAAAGCAACCGTCCGCTCTTGATCATTGCGGATGATGTGGATGGAGAAGCCCTCCCAACGCTTGTCTTGAACAAGATTCGTGGAACCTTTAATGTCGTAGCTGTTAAGGCTCCTGGATTTGGAGACCGTCGCAAAGCTATGCTAGAAGACATCGCGATCTTGACAGGTGGTACTGTTATCACAGAAGATCTCGGTCTTGAGTTGAAAGATGCGACCATTGAGGCGCTCGGTCAAGCAAGTAAAGTGACAGTGGACAAAGATAGCACAGTCATTGTAGAAGGTGCAGGAAATCCTGAAGCTATCGCTAACCGTGTGGCCGTGATCAAATCACAAATTGAAACCACAACGTCAGAATTTGACCGTGAAAAATTACAAGAACGCTTGGCCAAATTGTCTGGTGGCGTTGCAGTCATCAAGGTCGGAGCTGCAACTGAAACGGAGTTGAAAGAAATGAAACTCCGCATCGAAGACGCCCTCAATGCGACACGCGCAGCGGTTGAAGAAGGAATTGTTTCCGGTGGTGGTACGGCCCTTGCCAATGTTATTTCTGCAGTTGCAACCCTTGAATTGGAAGGGGATGAAGCTACAGGACGCAACATCGTGCTTCGCGCCTTGGAAGAGCCTGTACGCCAAATCGCCCACAATGCAGGCTATGAAGGGTCAATCGTCATCGATCGCTTGAAACATGCAGAAGTCGGAACAGGCTTCAATGCTGCAACAGGTGAATGGGTCAACATGATTGAAGCAGGAATTATCGACCCAGTGAAGGTGAGCCGTTCAGCCCTTCAAAATGCGGCTTCCGTAGCAAGTCTTATCTTGACGACCGAAGCAGTGGTAGCCAACAAACCAGAACCAGCTCCAGCAGCACCGGCTATGGATCCAAGCATGATGGGTGGGATGATGTAACACACTTAGCCTAATGGGTGCTGAAGCACCTCATTAGGCTACGGCAAGCACTATGGTGTCTTGCCGAAGTGTCTTACTAAGAAAACAAAGAAGGCATTATCGGCCTTCTTTATTTTCTGTCGTAACCTGTGTGTTTGATTGAGGCTATGCCTCTAATCATTTGACGCCAACCGCTATCAGGCGGTTTGGCTAAACGTCTTACTAGCTCAAAGGGAGGAAAGTATCGTTCCTCCCTTTTTCGCGTCGTAACCTGTGTAATAAAGCACCTAATCATTGGATGGTAGCCACTATGTTGCAGTCTACCTAATCATCTTACTAGCTCAAAGAGGTTAGCAAGTCTCCAATCCTCAATCAATCATTGGATGAACTGATTATTCTAATCTTTTCTTTGTGGCAGAAGGATGCATATTTATATATATTACGAAAGTTTGTGAATTAAATTTGGCTGAAGCCTGTTTTTTCTACAGTTCGGTTTCCTTGCTTGACGAAACTAAGATCGATCTGATGGGGATCAGAGCAGTTATTTGAGGTGCGGGTTTTTGTTTACATATAGTGAAATTACGGGAAGAATAACCTTTGAAGCAGGTAGATAGATAGTTGGTATTTTGAAGTAACCTGCCTGTTCGATATTTGGAACAAAAATGCAATACAAATTCCTTTATTTTGTAACAAAGATGCGTTAAAATATAGGAAGTAGATAAATGTTCTACACTAGAGCAAGGGGGGAATACTTCCCACATACATGTCTAAAGACAAAAACTTGATCGAATAAATTAAAACTTTTTGATTCTTAATTTTTATCGACCTTTTTCATATTAAACTTTTTCATCCACCCCTTGCTAAGGCTCTTCCAGATTTTTCTGGGGGAGTTTTTTTTCTATTTCATAAACATTTCACATTTCTTTTCTATAATAACTATAACAAATGATGAAAGCGTCCACATTGTATCGCTGTGGACCTTGAAATGGAGGGTGAGTTCATGCTCTTACAACAGGCAATCGCCTATATTTCTCGAAAAAGAACGAGGAATCTGGTTCTCTTTCTGATTCTCCTCTTGATCCTCTCTTGCTTATATTTCTGTTTTTCACTGATGCAAGTAGGAGGAAGGCTGGAGGAACATATCAAACAGTCGGCTGGGACCAGTTTTGCCCTGACCAGTAAGCAGGGGAATACTCCCTTTGCGCTGAAAGAGGCTGAAAAGGTGCAGCGACTAGCTGGGGTGGGAGGCATGGTTCCTCAATATGAAAGTCCCGTTCGCATTCTTGGTAAAGAAGCGGTGACGGGGCAGCAGTCGGTAGAGCGGGATGATCTGGGGCAGGAAGCCAAGCAAGCGCTAGGCGCTGTCTTTACCCAGAAAACAGACCAGCACCTGGATTTCCGCAGTGGTAGTTTCCAACTGGTGCAAGGCAAGCACTTATCCGATAAGGCTCGCGGCCAGATCTTGATCCACCAAGAGTTGGCTAAGAAGAACAAGCTAAAGGTCGGAGATTCCTTGACCTTATCCAGCTTTCAGATGGGAGAGACTCCTGCCAAAGAGCAAACCTTT
>NZ_JAPJPF010000014.1:4387-7786 GCF_030825805.1 Streptococcus sp. | reverse complement strand
CTTGACCTTATCCAGCTTTCAGATGGGAGAGACTCCTGCCAAAGAGCAAACCTTTGAAATCGTTGGAATCTTTTCAGGTAAGAAACAGGAAAAATTTACAGGAATGACCTCTGATCTGAGTGAAAACCAAGTCTACCTCCCTTATGTGGATGCAGCCAAGCTCCTAGGTCTCAGTCAGCAAGAAGTGACCCAGGTCACCTTTGGGGTCAAAGATCCTGAGAAAATCGATGCTCTCTTGAAGCAAGTCAAAAGCTTGGATCTGGATTGGCAATCTATGCGCGTGGTCGAAGATCGCAAGGCCTTTGACCAGATGAAGGAATCCTCTCAGACCTTAGAAGGCCTGGTACGGATCATGATGATCGTCCTCCTAGTGACTGGAGCAGGTGCCCTATCGCTCTTACTCAGTCTCTGGACACGGGAGCGGATCCATGAAATCGGGGTGCTCTTATCTATTGGGAAGAGCAAGGGCCGGATCTTTAGACAGTTCCTTTTGGAGGTGGTGCTGGTATCCTTACTAGCGGTGATCCCAGCCTTTCTCATCGGGCGGATGGTCAGCCATCGTTTCTTAGAGCAGTTTGTCGGACAGACGGGTCAACAGCAGACCCTAGACTTGCTCAACCAAGTCCCTCAAGGCCTTTCCTTAGGAATCGCCTATGCTAGCCTCTTGTGCTTGATCCTTCTGTCGCTCGGTGTAACGACCAGCATGATCTGGCGCAAGAGTCCAAAAGAAATATTAACAAAAATGAGTTAAGGAGAAATGACACCTATGTTAGAACTCAAACATGTATCCTATAGTTACCAAAGCTACCAAGAAGAGATCTTCTCAGACGTGAACTATCAGTTCGAAAATGGGACATTTTACAGCATTATCGGTCAGTCTGGAGCAGGGAAATCGACCCTCCTCTCCCTCTTGGCTGGTCTGGACAATCCCAATAAGGGGCAGGTTCTCTTTGATGGGGAGGACATCCAGACCAAAGGGTCTAGCTACCACCGCAAGCACCATGTCTCCCTGGTCTTCCAGAATTACAATCTAATCGATTATTTGACGCCACTGGAAAATGTCCGTCTGGTTAACAAACAGGCTGGGAAAGAGATTCTCTTGGAATTGGGATTGGACGAAACGCAAATCAAACGCAATGTCCTGCAATTATCTGGAGGACAACAACAGCGGGTGGCCATTGCGCGTGCGCTCGTTTCAGAAGCACCTGTCATCTTGGCAGATGAGCCGACAGGAAACTTAGATGAACAGACAGCCGGTGACATTATTGCCATTTTGAAGAAGTTGGCCAAGGAACGCCAAAAATGTGTCATCGTCGTCACCCACAGTAAGGAAGTGGCAGAGGCCTCCGATGTGGTCTTGGAATTGAGTCGCCGTAGCCTCGTTGAGAAGAGCAAGTAAGGAGGGAATGCTATGTTGCGAAATGCTTTTGCTTATATCACACGTAAATGGCCCAAGTCTCTCTTGCTCTTTGCCATCATTCTCCTCATGGGGACCTTGAGCTTGATCGGACTCTCTATGAAAGGAGCGACCCAACAAGCTTCATCGGAAAGCCTGGGATCCATCACCAATAGCTTCTCCATGCAGATCAACCGCAGGACCAATCCAGGAACCCCTCGGGGAGCTGGGAATATCAGAGGAGAAGATATCGAAAAAATCAGCCAGGTAGAGGGGATCACCTCCTCCATCAAGCGGATCAATGCCATCGCAGATATCCTAGACCACGAGATTATTGAGACTGAAGAAACCCTGCAAAATCAATCTCCAGAGCGGGCCAAGCACTTTAAGAATACCTTGATGGTGACAGGGGTCAATGACTCTTCTAAAGAAGATAAGTTTGTCTCTGGAGCCTACAAGCTGGTCCAAGGAGAGCACCTGACAGACAAGGACAAAAACCAAATCCTCATGCACGAAGATTTGGCGAAAAAGAATGGTCTCAAGGTGGGCGATAAGGTGCGCCTCAAGTCCAATCTCTATGATGCTGACAATGAAAAAGGGGCTAATGAAACTGTCGAAGTAACCATTAAAGGTCTGTTCTCAGGGAAGAACCAAGCTCCTCTAACTTACGCCCAAGAATTGTATGAAGATACCCTCATTTCTGACCTAGATACAGCTGCCAAGCTCTATGGCAATACTGTTCAAACAGCTACTTATGAGGATGCGACCTTCTTTGCCAAAGGGGATCAAGACCTCGATAAATTAATCGAAAAAATCAAAGCCTTGGATATCCCATGGAATTACTATGACCTAGTCAAGAGCTCTTCTAACTACCCAGCCTTGCAAAAATCGATCAGCAGTATGTTCCAAGTGGCGAACTACTTGTTTATCGGTAGCCTCATCTTTGCTAGCTTGCTTCTCACCCTTCTCCTCGTCTTGTGGCTCAATGCCCGTCGCAGAGAAGTTGGTATCTTGCTGGCTCTAGGACTCTCCAAGGTGCAGATTGCGGGGCAATTCGTGGCAGAATTAATCATGATTTCCATCCCAGCCTTCCTCCTCTCCTATGGAGTCGCAGGTCTTCTTGCCAAAGGAGTCGGAGATACGGTGCTTAAGAACGTAACCAGTGGCATTGCTAAACAAATGGCTCAAGAATCCTCTGCAGCCAACCTTGGTGGAGGAGCTGAGGCAGAAAGCTTCAGTAAGACCCTGACTGATATCCATATGGATATCCAACCGAGCCAATTGTTGGTGATTGTCTTGGTCGGTGGGTTGCTCTTGATCCTGGTATCCATCCTTTCTTCACAATGGCTCTTGCATAAGAAACCAAAGGAACTCTTGGTGGATGTCGAATAAGAGATTGTTTCCTAAAATAGAAATAGGGTATAATAGGAGGTAGAAGAAGTTCTTAGATAAAGGAAAGTGTATGAAGATACTAATCGTAGAAGATGAAGTCCTGATTCGCGAAGGGATGAGCGACTATCTCATGGAATGTGGCTATGAGGTCTTTGAAGCAGGCGATGGGCAGGAGGCCCTGGACCTCTTTCACAGAGAAGCGCCAGATCTGGTCTTGCTGGATATCCAGCTCCCTATCCTCAATGGCTTGGAAGTGCTCAAGACCATCCGGAAGACCAGCTCAGTCCCTGTCCTCATGCTGACGGCCTTCCATGACGAGGACTATAAGTTGACGGCTTTTGGAGAGTTGGCGGATGGCTATCTGGAAAAACCCTTCTCCTTGTCCCTCTTGAAGGTCCGCATCGAAGCTATTTTTAAAAAGCTCCAGCCTTCCCGGGTCTTCACCTATGGAGAGGCACGGGTGGATTTTGAGAGCTATACAGCCAGCCTAGCTGGGCAAGCCATCTCCATGAATGCCAAGGAGTTGGAAATCTTGGAATACTTGCTCCAGCATGAAGGCAAGGCCCGGACCCGCTCTCAGATCCTCGATGCCGTCTGGAAGGAGACGGAGG
>NZ_JAPJPF010000014.1:0-4287 GCF_030825805.1 Streptococcus sp. | reverse complement strand
CGCAATGTCGGCTATAAATTGGAGAGACCATGACCAAACGGAGTATCTTTGCAAAGATTTTTCTGATCACCTTTGCCCTTTTTAGTGGCTTAGTCATCCTTCTACACGCTTCGGTTTACTTTATTTTCCCGTCGACCTATATCGAGTCCCAGCGCCAGACGATTTTGAAGAAATCACAGGCCCTGTCCAAGAGTTTCCAAGGTCAAGAAGAAGGAACCATTGAGTCGGTCATCGACCTATATTCCAAGACCAATGATATCAAGGTCTCGATCAAGGACAAGGAAAAACAAAATGCCCTAGAGGTCAAGGATGACTTGCTCGTGAACCCTGACAGCCAGAATAATTCCCTAGTCATTGAAGAGCGAAAAATCCAGACAAAAGAGGGGAAGGACTTGACCTTGCAATTCTTAGCAACTGTCGATTCCCAAAAGGAAGCGCGGGACATCAGTCTGGGCTTTCTTCCCTATAGTCTTCTGGCTTCCTTTGTTCTGTCATTGCTTGCCTCCTATCTCTATGCCCGCCTGATTTCTGCTCCGATCCTTGAGATCAAGCAGATGACCAAGCGGATGAAGCGCTTGGATCGGACAGCTAATCTCCCCATTCATTCGCAGGATGAGATTGGCGTTCTTAAGCAACAGATCAACGACCTTTATCACCATCTCCTAGAAGTGATCGACAATCTAGAGCAGCAGAAACAGGAAAATCTGAAGTTGGAGCAGATGAAGGTGGAATTCCTACGGGGAGCCTCGCATGAGCTCAAGACGCCTCTAGCCAGCTTGAAGATTATCCTAGAAAATATGCGGGATAAGATCGGCCGCTACAAGGATCGGGACCGCTACCTGTCGGTCTCCCTCGATATCGTCGATGAGATGAACCAGATCGTCCTAGAAATCCTGTCCCTGTCCTCTGTCCAAGAATTGGCTGGAGACAAGGAGTGGATCCAGCTGAATCAGGTCTTAGAGCAGATCCTCGACCAGTACAAGGTCTTGGCTCAATCTCGCGCGCTCACGATTGACAATCAAATCCCTGACAAAGGAGTTTATATGGACCCAGCCATTCTGAAATTGGTCCTCTCAAATGTCATTAGTAATGCCGTCAAGCATTCGGATGCCGGTGGAGAGATCCAGCTCCGCCTCGAAGAGGAAGGGACGCACTTGGCGGTTGAAAATACCAGCCAGGAAATGGTAGAGACCGCTGAAATGCCAATGACCGCTAGCCGTCAGAAGAAGGAAGGCGGCTTGGGACTCTTCGTGGTCCAACACTTGCTAGACCATGAAGAACTGGCCTACCAATTTGATAAAACGGCTATGGGCTTACGCTTCCGTATGGAACTGCCCAAAGATCCACAAGAATAAAAAACTAGCGAACAAGAGAAATGCTTGTTCGCTAGTTTGTATTTTTAGATGTCTTCCTGTAATAATAGAATTTAGAGATACTTATTAATAAAACTAATTTGGAAATTCGTTTTTTGGTCATGGAATAAAATACGGTATATATTTAAGACTGAACTAGAGCTTATCTTGATTATACATAAAAATAAAGTGACTGACTTTTTGTTCGTACATATTGTTTAATCCATTTTATGTTATGATAATTTATAGATTAAAATGTGTAAAGAATGGTATATTGGCTAAAATAGGGTAACGCTACTTTTCAAACCCCTGTAATACCTAAACCACCCTACACAATACATTTGTATTTGTATTGAATGCGATCCAATTCGTGACAAAATGACATCTGTTGTTTCAGATAGAACATATCAGGAATTAGCCAAAAACTTAAGTGAAAAACTGACGATTGAAGAAGTGGAAACTTACATTGAGGAGAAATGCTACCCGATTATTTTTTGATGAAAAGAGGAAAAAACTATGAAAACAATATATAAAAAAGATATCGTACAGGGCTTAACAGACCTTGGCCTGAAAAAGGGAGATATAGTCATTGTACATACATCGTTAAAAAGTATTGGATATGTATGTGGAGGAGCACAGGCTGTGATAGAAGCTCTAATTGAAGTTGTTACTTCTGAAGGAACCATTGTGATGCCCACGCAGTCATGGAAAAATCTAGATCCGGAAACAGGTGTGCACTGGAATGCAGAGGAGTCAGACTGGGAAAAAATTAGAGAGAATTGGCCAGCATATGATAAGCAGATAACGCCAACCAATACAATGGGAGCTGTTGCAGAAATGTTTCGTCAATGGCCAGGTAGCATCAGAACAGAGCATCCAGCAAGATCAATTTGTGCATGGGGGAAACATGCTGAATATATTACAGAGGAACATACTCTTTCAAATATATTTGGGGAGGGATCACCTATCGCAAAACTCTATGAACTTGATGCAAAAGTACTGTTAATAGGGGTTGGATATGATAAAAACACCTCTATACACCTAGCGGATGTTCGTGCAGAGTATCCTGGGAAACATGACTGTATTGAACACAGTGCTATACTTGAAGATGGTGTTCGTATATGGAAATCATATAAGACCTTATTCGTTGATGGAGAAGATTTTGAAGACATAGGAATTGCGTTTGAGGAAATAGGTCATGCAAATATAGGGAAAATAGGTATTGCCGATTCTAGATTAATGCAACAGCGTAGTTTAGTAGATTTTTCCGTTTCATGGATTGAAAAGTATCGCCAATAAATTAATTTTTAATCAATGAAGATTTTGATAAGGATAGAAAAACTTATACAATAATCTGAAACAAAAAGCAAATTGACACAAAAATACCCCAAAAGTTAGATTTTATCTGTCCAACTTTTGGGGTACAGTTCAAAAATGCTTGTTCGCTTTTTGTATTTAATCAACCTTTTCTACCTTTAGCAATTGGCCATGTTTTAATTCATAAATGGTATCTACATAGGTCAGGATGGAGCGGTCATGGGTCACCATGATGGCGCTCTTGTTTTTGGATTTGACTTCTTTTTGGATCAATTGGGCGATTTCTTGCCCTCGATCTGGGTCTAGGCTAGCCGTTGGTTCATCGGCTAAGATGACCTGCGGATTTCCGATAAAGGCCCGAGCGATGGCTGCCCGTTGCTTTTGCCCACCGGACATCTGATTCGGGTATTGGTGGTAACAAGCTTCGATGCCAAGATCTGTCAACAAGGCTTTGACTTCCTCTTGGCGTTTTTTCTTGTCCTTTTCCCCTTTTAATTTGGCCACCAGTTCCAACTGGTCACCGATTTTCATATAGGAGAGGAGCTGGTGGTCTTGAAAGATAAAGCCGAGCAATTCCAGCCGTTTTTGCGTCCACTGACTTTGGTTGAGGCCAGTCAAGTCTTGGCCTGCGATGCGAATCCACCCCTCATCCGCTGATAAAAGCAAGCCAGCGATGGCTAAAAGCGTGGACTTACCAGATCCTGAAGGGCCCAAGATGGCGACAAATTCGTTGGGTTCGACGCTTAAATTCAGCTGGTTGAGGACATGGTGCATCTGGCTGCCATCGGCGTAGGATTTTCTGATATTTTCTAATTCGATAATGGCCATCTTATTCTCCATTTCCACCAATGACTTCGATTGGATCTACTTTTTTGATTTTGACAAGGGACAAGGCACCACACAAGATAGAGGTCAGGATAAAGCTAACCGAGATGGTGAGGTTGTCTTTCAGGGTCATAAAGGAAGGGACGCTATTCGGTAAAAATGGAGCCATCATAGTTGCCAAGCCAAGCCCCAATAGCACTCCGATGAGGGAGATGATGGTGAGCTGGGATAGTTGGACATAGGTAATCTGGCTCATGGACATGCCAATAGCCTTCAAGACACCGAACTGTTTCAACTTCTGCAGGGTGAGGATGTAGAAGAAGACCCCAAGGATAGCAGAAGAAGCGAGTAAGAGCACCCACGTAATCATCCGTAGCGTCAGGTTTTGAGCCTTGTAGCCAGGGATTTTATCGATCACTTGCTTCTTATCCGCCACCATCAAGTTGCTGGCTAGATCGCTAGAAGTGATGCTTTTCTTGGTCACAAGGGTTTGGGCTTGCCATTGATAGCTTGGATCTGTTTTTTGTCGCATGCCTGTGTAGGTATCCGAGCTGATAAAACCAATCTCGCTGTAGCCGTATTTGGCATTTTTCGCGAAGGCCACGACCTTGAGTTTTTGCTTAGAAGTTTTGTCGATCACTTGATCGCCGACTTGGATCCCTTCATCCTCTTTGAAAGAACTGTCCAAAATGACCTCGTTTTTCTTTAGGTCGGAGATCTTGAGGTCTGTATCTTCCATGATTGGATTGAGGATTTCTTCTTCGTTGTGATCGGTCGCGAAGTAGGTGATATC
>NZ_JAPJPF010000013.1 GCF_030825805.1 Streptococcus sp. | reverse complement strand
CCAAGACGGTAAACAACGTTATCCAAACGACGTTCCAAAAGAAGCATGAAGTTGAAACCGACAGTTCCTTCTTTAACCTTAGTAGCTTGTACGAACAAGTTACGGAATTGTTTTTCACCAAGTCCGTAAGAGAAACGAAGTTTTTGTTTTTCAGCTAATTGCAAACCGTATTCTGACAATTTTGAACGGTTGTTTGGTCCGTGTTGACCTGGTACGTAGTTACGACGTGCCAATTCTTTACCTGTACCTGTAAGTGACAAGCCAAGACGGCGAGATTGTTTCCAAGATGGTCCTGTATAACGTGACATTTGAAATGTCCTCCTATAAAAATAATTTTTTGTAGGAAATAACGTTTTAGACAAACCTGATTCGTTCAGAAAGCCTTCGCCCAAACAGCAAAGGTTACTTTTCTAGCTGGCTTCCTGTTGACGAGCTTCATTTTGTCCTGCTGTCATTTCGCACAAATTCTATTATACCACTAATACCAGCCCTTGTAAAGTTGCTTTCTCATTTTTTTGGTTTCTTTCTATAAATGAAAAGCAAAATGAGGTTTTCTAGCTAGGGGCTTTCTAAATCCCATATTTTGACTTGGATATACATGTATCCACTTCCCTATCCTATCTGTTTACAGGAATCTTTACACCCTTATTTACAACCTGTCAATCATGATTGTTCTAATAACCTCCTAAGTCCCTCTATTTTAGTGATATGAAGAATATAGATGAGATTTCTCTTCAAAAGATCCCCCTGTCTAATATTGACAGATATGATTGTGAAATTGACATCTTTGTCAATAAATTTACACAACAAATCTTTATGATATGTTAAGGACATCAAAAAAACCATCTCCAAGAAGAGACGGTTGGAAGTTGTAGCTCACCCTAGCCAGATTAGTCTAAGTAATGAATCAGATTTTTCTCAGTCAAAATATCTGAGTAAGTATACGATTCAACATAGGTTGTTGCTGGTTCACCAGGTAAACTGTTTTCATTAGTGTATTCAATAATAAACAAAGAAGGATAGACTTCAATTAATCGACCAAACTTATTTTTTTGACGTTTACGACCATTTTCCAAGGTCATTTCCACAATTTGGCCTTCATGAGCCTTGATTTCTTCTTTGATTTTTTTCATTTTTGCTACATCTGTAAATGCATCACTCATCCATTATTCCTCTATTCTCTTTGATATGCTGGAGAACTTATTATATTCTTTCTGGAAGATTAACTCCACTGTTCCACGCGCTCCTGAACGGTTTTTTTCAATGATGACTTCAACCTTGTTATTCGGCAAGCCTTCTTCTTCCTCACCTGCACGTTCATAATAGTCATCACGGTATAGGAAGGCAACAATATCTGCATCCTGCTCGATGGATCCTGATTCACGGATATCAGATAGAACCGGCCGCTTATCTTGTCGTTGTTCGACTCCCCGAGATAGCTGACTAAGGGCAATCACAGGAACCTTCAATTCTTTCGCCAAAATTTTTAATTGACGAGAGATTTCTGAAACTTCCTGTTGCCGGTTTTCTCGTCCAGTCCCTGTAATCAACTGCAAGTAGTCGATAAGGATCAAGCCAAGATTACCAGTTTCTTGTGCTAACTTTCTAGAACGAGATCGAATTTCTGTAATCCGAATACCAGGAGTATCATCTATATAAATGCTGGCATTGGCTAGATTTCCTTGGGCAATGGCATATTTCCGCCACTCATCATCTGTCAACTGACCGGTACGAATAGAATGAGACTCAATCAAGCCCTCTGCTGCCAACATCCGATCCACCAAACTTTCAGCCCCCATTTCCAGTGAGAAAATAGCAACTGTTTTATCCAACTTGGTTCCGATATTTTGGGCAATGTTTAGAGCGAAGGCAGTCTTACCAACCGCTGGACGAGCCGCAAGAATAATCAACTCTTCTTCATGAAGACCTGTTGTCATATGATCAAGATCTCGATAACCTGTTGCAATCCCCGTAATATCCGTTGTCTGCAATGAGCGAGTTTCAAGACTTCCAAAGTTGATATTTAGGATATCCTTGATATTCTTGAAACCACTTCGATTGGCATTTTCACTAACATCAATCAGGGCTTTTTCTGCGCCTGCAATAATCTCATCCGACGGACTCGCTCCATCGTATGCTTGATTAATGCTCTCCGTTAAACGAGCAATCAAGCGTCTTAGAACCGCTTTTTCGGAAACAATCTTTGCGTAATATTCCGCATTAGCTGAGGTCGGAACAGAGTTGATAACTTCAGCTAGATAAGAGAGACCACCGATATTTTGCAAGTCCCCTTGGCTATCTAAAATATTGCGAACGGTCGTCGCATCGATAGCATCTCCCCTATCTGCAAGGTCAATCATCGCCTTAAAAATTAACCGATGGGCATATTTAAAGAAATCTGCTGGCTCAATAAACTCACGAACAAAAACCAGTTTTCCCTCATCAATAAAGATGGCTCCTAAGACAGATTGCTCTGCTTGGATATCTTGAGGCTGGGTTCTTAATTCTTCTATCTCAGCCATAGTCATTCCTTTCTAACGATTTACTTAACCTTCGTTTACTCGAATTTGGATAATACCTGTAATATCCTGATAAATTTTAACAGGCACATCAATCAAGCCGACAGAGCGAATTGGAGAAGCCACTTGAATGTGACGCTTGTCGATTTTGATCCCAAATTGTTTTTGTAGTTCTTCTGCAATTTTTTTATTGGTAATCGAACCAAATGTACGTCCATCAGGACCAATTTTTTCTGTAAATTGGACAACGGTCGTTTCTTCTGCTAATTTCGCTTGAATATCTTTCGCTTCTGCAACTAGTTCCGCATGGGCTTTTTCTTCAGATTTTTGCTTACCGCGAAGTTCCCCAATCGCTTGGGCGTTAGCTTCTTTGGCTAAATTCTTTTTAATCAAAAAGTTTTGAGCATAACCTGTTGGGACTTCTTTAATTTCCCCTTTTTTTCCTTTTCCTTTTACATCTGCTAAAAAGATAACTTTCATTCTTCTTCCTCCTTATCCTTTTGGACCTCTTCTTGAATACAGTCAATCAATTGGGTACGAACTTGATCGATGGTTACATCTTCCAATTGAGAAGCCGCCGAATTAAAGTGGCCTCCGCCTCCCATTTGCTCCATAATTTTTTGCACGTTAACTTTGCTTCTGCTTCGAGCTGAAATGGAAATGCTTCCTTGTTCATTCAGAGCAATGACAAAGGTCGCCTCAATTTTAGACATGGCCAACATACTATCGGCTGCTTTACTAATGGTAACCGTTCCATAAGGAACATCTGCTACTCCTGTTGCCACAATAATATGTGGGAATACCATTTGACCATTTAGGATCAACTCATTAACTTCGCGGTACTCATCGAAGTTAATAGCTGAAATTTCCTGAATGAGGACACTATCACTGCCTCGGCTTCGTAAATAACTAGCTACATCAAATGTACGGCTCGTTACGCGAACAGAGAAATTCTTGGTATCCAACATAATTCCAGCCATCAAAACACTGGCTTGTATCTTATTCAAGCGGTTCTTCTTAGAATTCTGGAACTGAAGCAATTCCGTAACCAACTCACTGGCACTACTTGCGCCACTTTCAATATAAGTGATCATGGCATTTTCAGGGAAGTCTTCATCCCGTCTATGGTGATCAATGACAATGACTTGGTGAAACTTCTCATACAAATCATTTGAAAGAGTGAGAGCTGTCTTCGAATGGTCTACCATAATCAAAAGGGATTGATCGGTTACCATCCGTAGAGCATCTGAAACCGTTACGAGTTTAGTCGCTCCATCTGATTGAATTTTTTCAACCGCTCTTTCGATATCCTGAGCCATAGACGTATCATCATAAACTGCATAAGAGCGTTCGTTGATATTGTTTGCAAACAATTGCATCCCAATCGATGCCCCCAAAGCATCCATGTCTAATTTTTTGTGGCCAACAACAAATACCTGATCAACCGATTTAATTTTTTCGGAAATAGCTGTCATCATCGCACGAGTTCGGGTACGGGTACGCTTGATAGCAGAGGCTGTCCCACCTCCAAAGAAAATAGGATCCTTACCTTCTTCTTTTTCTTTCACAACCGCTTGGTCGCCCCCTCGGACTTCAGCTAAGTTTAGATTCGATAAAGCAACTCTACCAATTTCATCATGATTGCCATCTCCGTATGAGAATCCCATACTTACCGTAATGGGTAATTCACGATTTTTCGCTTCCTCACGGAATTGGTCAATAATAGAAAATTTGGATTCGATTAATTGTTCAAGAACGGTATAGTCGGTAAAAAGATAAAAGCGATCCATCCCGACTCTTCGGTAAAACATATGGTATTTTTCCGAGAATTCTTCAACAAAGTTTGCAATAAAACCATTGATACTACTGATATCTGAATCAGACACAACATCTTCTAAATCATCATAGTTGTCTACGGACATAATTCCGATGACCGGCCTAGTCGTTACAAGACCAACGTTGGCCTCATACTCACTAGACGCATCAAAAAAATAAACGACACTGGCCTGGGAATCTAGATAAACAGAATATTTCTTATCTCCAATGGTTGCATAATGGCCTTTCCCTTCAAAAGGAATCGCCAACACTTGTTGCAGGTATTCCACATCGAATTGCCCATCCTCAGTAGAGAAAATCAACTCCGCATAAGGATTGAACCACTCAACTTCATTGGTTTCACCGTTTACCTTGATTACACCAACTGGCATTTTATCCAGTAGCGAGGCCAATCCATTTTCAGCCTGATGATTGACATATTGAATTTGTTCTAGCTCATCCAATTCTACTTGCTTTAATTGATGAAGAAAGAGATAGATGACACCGGAAAGAATCAACAGAATCACAAATAAATTTGCAATTGTTCCACCCAATAATCTGGAACTGATGGCTAATATAATAAATGCTAACAAACCTACCATACAATAATGGATAGGCGTCATACGAAATTTTTTCATCATAAACCTCTGTTGGGCCATTATACCATAAAACATAAGAAAAAGCGAGGCCAGTCAAGCCTTTCCACCAAAGAAAAAGCTGACAGGGGTCAAGGTCCGGTCGCTCATTTGTTAAACAGTGTAAAGTATATTTACACTGTTGTAAATATACAGTAAAACGAGAAAAGAAGTAGCTATTTGGCTACTTCTTCCACATATTTACGTCCTAATAAGTTAGGATTCTTTTTCTTGATTCTTAGAAATGCTTCGACTCTTGCCTTCAAGATACACCATCAAGATAGAAATGTCAGCTGGGTTGACACCTGAAATCCGGCTAGCTTGACCAATCGTTTCTGGATTAATCAACTTGAATTTTTGACGAGCTTCTGTTGCGATGGAGTCAATATCGTCCCAGTCAATATTGGCAGGAATTCGTTTTTCTTCCATCCGCTTCATTTTTTCAACCTGATCTAAAGCTTTTGAGATATAACCCTCGTACTTAATTTCAGTTTCAATCAGCTCGATAATCTTATCATCTAGTTCTTCAGCTGCTGGTCCGATAAAGTTGACAACATCTTGATAAGATACTTCTGGTCTTCTCAAAAATTCTTTGGCTGTGACAGCATCTGTCAATGGTTTAAAACCTAGCGCTGCAACCTTCTCGTTCGTTTCCTTTACAGGTTTTAACTTGATACTGTCAAGGCGCTTCATTTCATTTTCAAACTGATACTTCTTGGTTTCAAAACGTGCCCAACGTTCATCGTCAACCAAACCAACCTCACGACCGATTTCTGTTAAGCGCATATCTGCATTATCATGACGAAGAATCAAACGGTATTCTGCACGGCTAGTCAACAGACGATAGGGCTCAACTGTTCCTTTGGTTACCAAGTCATCGATCATGACCCCAATATAACCATCACTCCGTTTTAAGATGAGCTCTGGTTTTCCTTGGATTTTTAGAGCAGCATTAATCCCTGCCACAATTCCTTGGCCAGCGGCCTCCTCATAGCCAGACGTTCCATTGGTTTGGCCTGCGGTAAAGAGACCTGAGATTTTCTTAGTTTCTAGTGTTGCTCGCAATTGATGTGGAAGGACCATATCATACTCAATCGCATAACCGGTTCGCATCATCTCAGCATTTTCCAATCCCTTAATAGAATGGACAAGATCTCTTTGCACATCTTCTGGTAAACTGGTTGACAAGCCTTGGACATAGACTTCTTCTGTATTGCGTCCTTCTGGCTCAAGGAATAGCTGGTGGCGTTCCTTATCCGCAAAGCGAACAATCTTATCTTCAATAGATGGACAATAGCGAGGTCCAACTCCCTTTACAACACCTGTAAACATTGGAGCTCGGTGTAAATTGCTGTTGATGATTTCGTGGCTTTGACTATTGGTATAGGTTAACCAACAAGGGATTTGATCCTTTAAATAATCCTCGTCACGCGAATTGTAAGAAAAGTGATTTGGATTTTCATCACCTGGTTGAATTTCCGTTTCTTCATAATTGATTGACGATGCCTTTACACGTGGTGGCGTACCTGTTTTGAACCGTCCAATTTCTAGTCCAAGATTCTTGAGATTTTCAGCCAAATTGATAGAAGCAAGGCTATGGTTAGGGCCTGATGAATACTTGAGATCCCCAATGATGATTTCTCCACGTAAAGCCGTTCCAGTCGTGACAATGACAGCCTTGGCCCCATATTCTTGGTGGGTCGCAGTTCGAACACCAATAACCTTCCCATCTTCTACCAAAATTTCATCAATCATGGTTTGGCGAAGGGTCAAGTTTTCTTGATTCTCAACTGTCTTACGCATTTCCTTAGAATAGAGCTCTTTATCTGCTTGAGCACGAAGCGCACGAACAGCTGGTCCCTTTCCTGTATTCAACATCTTCATCTGAATATAGGATTTGTCAATATTCTTGGCCATCTCTCCACCGAGAGCATCTACCTCACGGACCACAATCCCTTTTGCAGAACCACCAATCGAAGGATTACATGGCAAAAACGCCAACATTTCGATATTGATGGTTGCAAGTAAAACTTTACAACCCATTCGGCTCGCAGCAAGGGAGGCTTCTACCCCAGCATGCCCCGCCCCGATTACAATAATATCGTATTCTTCTATAAAATTATAAGTCATTTTTTCTCCTATTCTTTAAGATGGATGTGTCGTAATTGTCCGTCCCAATCTGGTAAGGCGGTTTTTAAAAATGCCGGCTTCAGATTAACAGTACGTAGATCATCTAAAGCAAGCCACCGGCAAGGTAATGGCTTCGCATCTTCTTGCATGGTTAACGGTGCATCTTCCAGCAAGTCCACTAAATAATGGAACTCGATATTATGATAGTGGACCCCAGTTTGTTCAAAGCGATTTTCAACAATGAAAGCTAACTGAACCGCTCTAGATGCGACCCCAAGTTCCTCTTTTACTTCTCGAACTACGGCATCTTCAGTAGCTTCATCCACTTGAATAGCACCTCCGATTGTATAAAAGCCGTCCTCATCTTCTACGACTAACAATCGATTGTCTTTTACAATCAAAGCAGTCGCTCTCACACCAAAAACCATTTGGTTTAACTTGGTCCGAAAATCCTGTTCTTGCATGTAACTTCCTTTCGAAACGACACAAAAATAGTCAAAACTCTGAGAAGTGCAGGACAAAAAAGCCTGCAACATCCATGAGCTTTGACCATCATTTCTATTGCTTTTATTATTGTAGCAAATTGAGAAAATTTGTCAATTTAAATATACTGACAAACTTTACCATCTCGGTAAGCATTGTCAATTAAGCCGCCACCGAGACACTCTTCACCATCGTAAAAGACAACAGCCTGACCTGGCGTAATAGCCCGTTGAGGTTCTGCAAAAATCACCTCAGCCTTGTCACCCTTGACATGAACCGTCACTTTGGAATCTGGTTGGCGATAGCGGAACTTGGCTGTACACTCTAGTGTAAACTCTTCCGGCATATCCCGTGTAAAGTGAACTTGACTAGCTTGTAAACTTGTTGACATGAGTGCTTCATGATAGAAGCCTTGACCGACATACAGAATATTTTGACTCAGATCTTTACCAACAACAAACCAAGGAGCATTGTCCCCACCTTGTTGGCCACCAATTCCAAGTCCACCCCGCTGACCGATCGTATAATACATCAAACCGGCATGTTCGCCCATATCCCGTCCATCTACAGTCATCATTCGGCCTGGTTGGGCAGGAAGGTAGTTCCCTAAAAACTCTTTGAAGTTCTTTTCTCCGATAAAGCATATCCCAGTGGAGTCTTTCTTTTTAGCTGTTGCCAATCCAGCCTCTTCTGCCAACCGGCGAACCTCAGATTTTTCTAAATGTCCCAATGGGAACATGGTTTTTTGAAGTTGTTCTTGTGACAACTGGCTTAGGAAATAAGTTTGATCCTTCCCATTGTCAACACCGCGTAGCATATGGACAATGCCATCTTCATCACGCGCCACGCGTGCATAGTGACCTGTGGCTACATAATCGGCACCAAGTGTCATGGCATAATCTAAGAAGGCCTTAAATTTGATTTCCTTATTACACATGACATCCGGATTTGGTGTCCGGCCTGCACGATATTCTGCAAGGAAATATTCAAAGACACGATCCCAGTATTCTTTCTCAAAGTTGACAGAATAGTAAGGTATGCCAATTTGATCTGCAACCGCTGCTACATCTTTGTAATCTTCTGTAGCTGTACAGACGCCATTTTCGTCTGTGTCGTCCCAGTTTTTCATGAAGATGCCGATGACATCGTAACCCTGTTGCTTTAATAATAAAGCTGTTACAGATGAATCAACACCACCACTCATACCAACAACAACACGTGTTTTCGAGTTATCACTCATAGATTTCTCCCATCTTTTCGTTTCTCACGATTGAAGGTCGTGGTTTGCTTCAACGATTGAAGGTCGTTTTGAGCATTATCAATTGTAACACGCTTTATAGTAGAAAACAAGCATCTTGCCATTCTTCTTATTGGCTATTGTATCTATATGTTTACAAGTCTGTAAATCAAAAAAGAGTCCATTTGCTGAACTCTTTCATTTACTTTAATACCAGCCATTGGCCAGCCAGAAGTTTTTAGCCGCCGACCATGATCCATATCGGTTGACAACATATTGATTGGCTACTTTTTCCTGGTTTTCTGGTGACAAGTCACCGTTTAAATAAGAAAGGGATAACTGGTAACGACCATAGTATTGGCCATTTTGTGCTGTATAACTGCCACTTGATTCTTTCTGGGCAATCCATTCTTTAGCCGCTGCATCTTCGGCACTCAAGCCATCTGAGGCAGATACCGTAGTTGTTACTTGTGTAGTGGTAGCTTGCTCTGTAGTATTAGTTGTTGTCTTCTCATCTTCAATCTCTAAAACTTGACCAACTGTAATGAGGTTGACATTGCTAATCTTATTTTTCTTAGCAATCGCATCAACCGTTGTATTCTTCTCTTTAGCAATAGCTGATAAGGTATCACCTGACTTTACAGTGTAAGATTCTGCACTGGCAAGGACGGGAATAAACATTCCTGATAATAAGCTTAGTCCGATAACACGTTTTACAAAGATTTTTTTATTCATGGTTTTACACTCCTTTTCTGTATGTTCTTTATCTTACAGAAGAAATGTTTCAGAAACTTTATGAAATCACGTCAAATGTTTCAATAATATGTTAGCAAGAATAAAAAACACCTCAAATAAACTAGTTTTAAGTATCTTTTAAGTTTAAAACAAAATTTCCCTCTTAAATAGAAGAAAACATGCCCTAGATTTGTTATAATGAAAGAAAAGAAACCCTAAGGAGCTGACTGATGAATTCGCTTAAATTCCAATCCGTATTTGATATTATTGGACCGGTTATGATTGGACCTTCTAGTAGCCACACTGCTGGAGCTGTTCGTATTGGAAAAATTGTCTCTTCTATTTTTGGAGAGGATCCTACAGAAGTTGAATTTCAGTTGTTTAATTCCTTTGCCAAAACCTATCGCGGCCACGGGACAGACTTGGCCCTTGTAGCTGGTATTTTGGGGATGGACACAGATGATCCAAGAATCCCCAATAGTCTTGAAATTGCTCATGAAAGAGGAATTCGAATCGTCTGGTCTATTCAAAAAGAGAGCAATGCGCCTCATCCAAATACGACGACCATCACGGTGAAAAATGAGCACAAAACCATCTCCGTCACAGGAATTTCTATTGGTGGGGGAAATATACAAGTCACCGAGTTAAATGGCTTTGCAATTTCTCTAAATATGAACACCCCAACTATTATTATTGTTCACCAAGACGTTCCTGGGATGATTGCCCATGTAACAGAAGCCCTTTCCCGCTATGATATCAATATCGCCCAAATGAATGTAACCCGCGAAAAAGCCGGCGAAAAGGCTATTATGATTATTGAAGTGGATTCTCGAAATTGTGACGAAGCGATTGAGTTAATCCGTCAAATTCCTCATTTACACAATGTGAATTTCTTTCAATAAGGAGACCCCATGTTTTATTCCATTACCGAACTAGTTGAGCAAGCGACCCTCCACTATGAAGGAAATGTCGCAGAATTAATGATTGCAACTGAGTTTGAACTAACTGGTCGCGAGCGCGAAGAAGTTCTGACTCTTATGACTCGAAACCTCGAAGTCATGAAAGAATCCGTTCATCTTGGACTCAATGACCAACTTTCTCGAAGTGGCTTGACTGGTGGAGATGCTGCAAAACTAGATCGCTATATTCGATCTGGAAAAGCCCTCTCTGACTATACTGTCCTAACCGCTGCCAAAAATGCTATTGCTGTCAACGAACACAATGCAAAAATGGGCTTGGTCTGTGCTACTCCCACTGCTGGATCAGCTGGTTGCTTACCCGCTGTTCTTACTTCAGCCATCGAAAAACTCCATTTAGATAAACACCAACAATTGGAGTTCTTATTAGCCGCAGGAGCCTTTGGACTGGTTATTGCCAACAATGCATCGATTTCAGGAGCCGAGGGAGGCTGTCAAGCTGAGGTTGGATCAGCATCTGCTATGAGTGCGGCTGCCTTGACGTTAGCTGCTGGGGGAAGCCCTTACCAAGCTAGCCAAGCCATTTGTTTCGTCATTAAAAATATGCTAGGCTTAATTTGTGATCCTGTTGCAGGACTGGTAGAGGTTCCTTGTGTCAAACGAAATGCTATGGGTGCAAGCTATGCATATATTGCGGCGGATATGGCTCTGGCAGGAATTGAATCCAAAATCCCTGTTGATGAAGTCATCGATGCTATGTACCAGGTCGGATCAAGCCTGCCAACTGCCTTTAGAGAAACGGCTGAAGGTGGTCTAGCAACTACTCCAACTGGGAAACGGCTACAGCAAGAAATATTTGGAGAATAATCTATGAAGTACATATTTTTCGACTTGGATGGGACCTTAGTCGATAGTTCTGAAGGCATTGAAACCACCTTTCTACACACTTTTAACCTGCTGGGGGTTCCGACACCTGATAAAGAGACTATTCGAACCTTTATGGGGCCTCCACTCGAGGTTACATTTACAAACCATGTCCCAAAAGAACTTGTTACAAAAGCTGTAGAAATCTATCGCACCTATTACAAAGAAACTGGCCAACAACAAACCTATCTCTACCCAGGTATCAAAGAACTCCTTCATCAATTGAAGGAATTGGGTTATCACTTATTCATCACCACCTCTAAGAATCAGGAAGTGAGTCTCGAAATAGCCCATTCACTAGGAATTAATGATTACTTTGATGGGATTTATGGTTCTATCCCAGGATTCATGCACAAAGCTGATATCATTCAGCGTGTACTGGTGGACCATCAAATTCCAAAAGAGGAAGCTTGCATCGTTGGGGATACTAAATTTGACATCATTGGGGGAAAAACCATTGGTATTCACACAATTGCAGTCAGTTGGGGATTTGCACCCCTAGAGCAATTAAAAGAGGAAACTCCCGATACCATCGTAGATTCCCCCCTAGCTTTACTCACTCATTTAAGTTAATAAAAGAGGTTTACAAATTTGTAAACCTCTTTTATGTATAAAATCACGTATGGGTAAGATCATCCATGGTTCACTAAGGTTGACTAACAAAGTCATTTTCTTTACAGCTCTTTCCAATACTTGTCAAGATAAGAAACAAAATAAAAAGAGGGTTTAACCTCTTTTTTAGTATCCCCAAGCTGAAAGCCCTTGGTTTGAATAGGCATTATAAGCTGCTTGGATTTGATCATCAACTGTAGCAGTTGAACCCCAACCTGGCATTGTTTGGAAAAGACCACTAGCTCCAGATGGATTTGCTGCGTTCACTTGACCATTTGATTCACGTGCAATAATGGCTTCCCAAGTTGATGCAGGAACTCCTGTCATTTCAGCCATACGAGCCGCTGCATAGGATCCAACTTCTCCAGCAGTATTCCCATTTGCAAGTACAATACCATTTCCAGAATTCGTAACAACAGGTGCTGCATTATAAGTGGCAGTAGTTGTTGTTTCTGCCACTACTTGATTTGTAGAAGCTTCGGCTGCTGGTTCTTGACTTACTGTGGCAGTATTTACTTTGTTGATCAATGATTTTGAACGTTCACCCAACTCAATAATTTGACCTGCATGGATCAAATCTTGGTTGCTGATTTGATTCAATTCAACAAGTTTTTCGATAGTAGTGTTATTCTTAATCGCAATTTCTGATAAAGTATCACCATATTTTACTTCATATGTTTCAGCATTCACTACCACACCAGAAACAAAAAGTGAAAGAGCTGAGATAATAGAAGTTAATGTCCATTGGACTTTTTTTGTGTTCATCAATACATTCTCCTTTCGAACATAATACTATCTTACACATTAAATGTTACAGTTAGTTATAATTTATGTTACAAAGGTTACAAAATCATGTATTTTTCATGCAAAAAACGCTATAAATAGCGTTTTTCTTCATTTTTTTAGAAAAATTCCCCTATATGTAGTGGTGGTATTCTAATATTTCAACCAAAAAATGATAGCACCAACTGCTACTACAGACAGAATAGCTACACTATCTAAAACTTGCCATTTTAACTGCCTATAACGGCTTCTTCCCTCTCCACTTTTATAACCTCTTGCCTCCATGGCAATTGCAAGAGCATCTGCACGTTTAAAACTTGATGCAAACAAGGGAATTAAAATCGGTATAAAAGAGCGGATCTTCTGAAGGAGATTCCCTTCTCCAAAATCAACCCCTCTAGCTCTCTGTGCATTCATAATGCGAATCGTATCATCCATTAGAGTGGGGACGAAACGAAGGCTCATAGACAACATGAGTCCAATTTCATGAGCAGGAACTTTGATGATTTTAAATGGAGTTAACAACTTTTCTACGGCATCTGCTAAGCTTAAGGGCGTTGTTGTCAGTGTTAAAATCGTTGAAAATACAACAATGAGAATAAAACGACAAAAGATCACACCAGCTTGAGCAAGTCCTTTATCCGTTACAGTCAAAAAATAAAATTGAAATAAGGTCTTACCGCCAGTCGTCGCAAACAACTGAAAGAGTGTGGTGAAAGCAATGATAAAGACCATCGATTTCAGGCCATTAATAAAAAAACGGAAGGGGATCTTGGCACTCAAAATCAACGCAAAGGCCAATAAAAATAACAGGACATTCGTCAACACATTATTGGCCCAAAACAAAATAACAATTAACAAGAAAAGTCCCAGTAACTTTGCTCTTGGATCCATACGATGGAGAATGGAATTACCTGGTACATATCGTCCTAAAATCATACTATTCATGTCCAATTAACTCCTTAAACTCCTGTAAAGTGATTGGTAAAGTTGGCAAAGATAGTCCTTTTTGACGTAAGCGCCAAGCAAATTTCGTCACTTTCGGTACACCTAATTGTATGTTTTCTAATCCTTCTACATCCTGAAATACATCCCTTGGATGCCCAGACCTCACCATTCGTCCTTTTTCCAAAACATAAACAAGATTTGCGTATTCTGCCACATCTTCCATAGAATGACTCACAAGAACGATGGTCATCCCAGCTTGATGAAGTGACGCAAATAGCTTCATTAATTCCCGTCTACCTGACGGATCCAAACCAGCTGTCGGCTCGTCCAAGACCAAAATTTCAGGTTCCATCGCTAAAATGCCTGCAATAGCGACCCGTCTCATTTGCCCTCCAGACAATTCAAAGGGACTCCGTTCAAACAACTCTTCAGAAAGACCGACTAAGCATAATTTCTCCTTGGCAATACTCTCAGCTGACTCTTGGTCTACTCCAAAATTTTGAGGCCCAAATGCGACATCTTTTACAACAGTCTCAGCAAAGAGTTGACTTTCTGGAAATTGAAAGACGAGACCCACTTTTTTTCGAAGATCCTTTAGCTCTTTTTGAGAAGACTCAGAACTAATGCGCATATCATTCATTTGCACTTCCCCTCGACTGGGCAAAAGCAAACCATTTAATAATTGGAGGATGGTTGATTTTCCACTTCCAGTATGCCCAATTAGAGCTGTATAAGAACCGCTTGGGATTTCTATATTCACATCAAAAAGAGCCGCTCCTTCAAAAGGAGTACCTTCTTGATAGGTATAACTAAGCTGTTTTAAAGCAATTCCCATAATAGTTTCTCTAGCTCTCCTTCAGTCTGATAGGTTTCTCCAACTGGAAAACCTTTTTGATGTAACATGCTGCGCAATCGATTAGCGAAAGGCTCTTCTAATCCAATTTCATCTAAGTCATCTCGAGAAAAGAGTTCTCTTGGAGTCAGATCCAAGGTCGCTTTTCCTTTTTCAAAGAGAATAACCCGATCACTTAGGGAAACTTCCTCTAAATCATGGGTAATAGAAATAACGGTTAACCCATATCGTTCTTTGACTTCTCGAACCGTACGAATTAGTTCTAGACGCCCTTCAGGATCCAACATACTGGTTGCTTCATCTAAAATGATGATTTTAGGTCGTAAAGCAATAATTCCGGCAATGGCCACTCGTTGCTTTTGTCCACCGGATAACCTAGCGGGTTCTCGATCTTTGAACTCATCCATGCGGACCATCTTCAAAGCTTCGTCTACTCGTTGCACCATTTCATCTCTTGAAATTCCTTGGTTCTCCAACCCAAACGCCACATCATCTTCAACTGTAGCTCCAACAAACTGGTTATCTGGATTCTGGAAAACCATGCCAATCTCACTACGTTTATCCCAAACATTTTCAGGAGTTAACAAATCTCCGGAAATATAGATTTGACCAGATTCCGGTTCCAACAAGCCATCAATCAAGCGGACCACTGTTGATTTACCACTTCCGTTATGTCCAATAATGGATAACCATTCACCATGTTTCACGTGAAACGATATATCATTTAACTGATGGTTCTCGTCTGTTTTTTGGTATTTAAATGTAAGATTTCGAACTTCTATAATATTATTCATTTATCTAAAGGTATCTTTAAAGAGGTAGGCACTGCCTTTAAAGTATTCATATCCAGAGTAGACTGTAAAGATTAGCGCAACATAAAGCGTAATTTGACCCAATAAGTCCCAATGGAAGAGAAGGAAAATAATGGCAAACATTTGTGAGAAGGTTTTAATTTTTCCAGGCATAGCTGCTGGCAAAACAACTCCTCCTGTTTCAACCAATAAGAGACGGAGGCCAGTTACGGCTAATTCACGGCAAATTATAACTGCAGTAATCCAAGCCGGAACCATCTTTAATTCAATCATCATGATAAAGGCAGACATAACAAGAAGCTTATCAGCCATAGGATCCGCAAATTTTCCAAAGTTACTAACAACTTTCCATTTACGAGCTAAATAACCGTCCAAATAATCGGTGATACTAGCAACAGCAAAGACAATAGCTGCTGCTACATGCCAACCATAACCTTTACCAAATATTAGCATCAAAATAAAAATAGGAATAAACACAATTCGAATCAGTGTTAAGGCATTTGGGATATTTTCTTTTTTCATTCTAGTCTCCTTACTAGTTTACATGATCATTTACATCTAATTGACAAAATCAACGTCGATTTAATTCAACAAAAACATCATTCCACTATTATCCCGTTATTTAGGGAAAATGATAAAGTCCGTCATATCACAAGCGTTGACAAAATCTCGCCCAACCTTTACAACATCTTGTAAAGAAATACTTTGTAAAAGTTTTGGAAGATCAAATAGATTTTCACCCGTCTCAATTGGATTAAATTGAGTCGCAATATAATCCAAGGAATTCAAACCGTGTAGAAAATCACCAAACATTTCACTTTTAATCGTATCGAGATGTTCTTGGGTCACATCAGGATCTTTCTCAAAATTCTTAATGGCCGTTCTGAACTGATGGGATATACTAACAGGTTCCGAGGTGTCCATCGTTAACATCACAAAGTGAAACGAAGACTCTACTTCAATTTCTAGTGTCAAGGAGTTGTCAAGTTTACCAACTTCATAAAGTGACTGAAATCGTTTTGATGTCCATCCAAACATCATTGCAAACAATAATTTGAGGATAATCTTATAGCGATACTGGTAAAGAGGAGGAATCTGATTTCTTCCACGAATTCCAATTGCTAATTTCGGTGAAGCAACTTCAATCCGACTTGTCTCATTTTGAACAACTGGATTTAAGTCCACGGGTGAGATATGAGGAAGAGGATTTGAAGAGGTCTTCATCTCAAATTCAGAAACAAGGTTAACAAGACTGTCAAGATCAAAATTTCCGACAACCACTAGATGCATATTGGATGGTTGGTAAAAATAATCGAAATTTTCCTGTAAACTTTTTTCATCAATTTGAGCGAGAGAAGATACAGTACCTGCAATATCTTGGGCCAAGGGTGTATCTGGATAAAGATTTGCCAACGCCCTAAAGAATAATTGGTAGTCAGGACTATCTTGGTACATTTCGATCTCTTGTTGAATAATCAATTGTTCCTTCTTTAGAGAATCCTTTGAGAGATGAAGAGATTGTGTCATCTCCAGTAACAATCTCAGATTTTCATTGATATTCGAGGTGGTCGAAAAGAGATAGCTAGTTTGTGTAAAGCTAGTAAAGGCATTACTTTCAGCTCCCAGCTTTACAAAATGCTGTAAATAATCTTGACCGTCTTGATCTTCAAATAATTTATGTTCAAGAAAATGTGCAATCCCTGCTGGAAATTCTTTTATTCCCTCTACTCCATCCACTGTAAATCTTGTGTCAATAGAACCGAATTTAGTAGAAATGATTGCATAGCTTTCATTAAAATCCGCCTTTGGAATTAAATATAACTTCAATCCATTTTGGAGAGTTGTCTGATAAACACATTCTCCAACAGCTGGATAATCTATTTTCTCCAAATCTTTCTTTATCATTCTCTTCCTTCCATAAAATAGACCGCTTGTAATTTGAGTAATTTGGCAACAGCCATAATTTCTTCTTTCGTCACCAGTTGAATAGCTTGGATCCAATCATCAATTGACAAGAACTGATTTCCTAAAGTAGATTGTAAATAAGCTCTTTCAATCAAGGTGCCAGGTCGATCCTGCGACAATTTTGCTGCATTTATAATCATTTCTTTTGTCAAGCGCAGCTCTTCACTTGTAAACTTCCCTCTCTTCAAGTCACTTACTTGACGACTCATCAGAGTCATGGTCCGGGTTCTATTTTTTCGATCAATCCCTGCATAGATCCGCATAAAATGAGAAAAAATATCAAAATGGCTAGAGATCGTATAAGCCAATCCTTCTTTTTCTCGAATGACTGTAAACAATTTTGAGTGAGAGAAAGCACCCAGTAAACCATTTAAAACAATCAAAGCAAAATGCTCTTTTTCTCCATACTGAACAGGAAAATGATAACCTAACTCTAAAATAGATTGATGAGTTTCTCTTTGCTCAAGTCCTTCTCTGACAACATTTGAAAAAGATTGGGCATAAAAAAGGTTGACATGAGATTTACGAGGTTGTAAACCAAATTCACTAATCTTTTCAATGACCGCTAGTTCATTGAAATCACCCATAAAGAAAAAGTCAATCAGATTTGTTTGAAGCATTTCTTGAAATGCTTGATAAGCTGACCCTTCATCCTCATTCTGAATCTGCTGGACACTTCCATACTTACTTAGTTTCATATCAGCTTGATCATAAAACAAACGATTCAATTGTTGGTGAGCATAATAAAAATGATTTTCAATTTCTGCTTCTAGTTCTGTAACGAGATTTTTTTTCTCTACTGAAAAAGTTTCTGAATGAAAGCACCCGTTTTCTGCAAGAGGAGCATTCAGAGATACCTTTAATAAATCCAACATCTGATCTGTCAAGACATTTTTCTTGCTCAAAAAAGCATCACGGACATAAGATAAATTAATATCAATGTAGTGCATTTGACCGCGTTTTGAAACAGAAGTAGAAAAATTTGCTCCATACAAGTTCGCCAACTGCTCTCTAAATTGCTGGGAAGTTGGGTAAAGTTGATTGGCTGTTTCAATCATGCGTGAAGCTAGAACTCGTCCTGCTATTGTTTCTTCAGAAAGAGGGGCCGAGAACCGCACTTTTATCTCATTGGTCTTAAATTTTTCTGATTTCATAAAATGGATTTGAACACCAGTAACTAATTCCATCGTCATCCTCGTTCTAACAAATATTACTCTTCATTATATCATGAAATCCCAGTAAAATCTTTCCCAGACAGATTAAAAAACGTTTACACTGACTCGCCCTATTTTAGGTTTTTCATCCTTTTATGGTATAATAACTATCATTGAGGTGAACTATGAACTATAAACTTTTTGATGAATTTATCACACTACAAGCCCTATTTAAAGAACTGGGAATCATTCAAAGCGGTGGAGCTATCAAAGCCTTTTTACACGAAAATCAAGTAGAGGTCAATGGAGAAGTGGAAACCAGAAGAGGACGTAAGTTACGAGTCGGAGATACAATCGAAGTAATTGGTGAGAAGGAAGTCATAACACTGACAGAACCTAGTCCAGAAGAGATTGAAGACTATCAAGCGGACAAGCTGGAAAAAGAACGCGTTGCTCAATTAGTGAAGAAATTAAACAAAGAACAAAAAAAAGATTCTAAACCTAAAAAAGAAGAGAATAAGCGGAAGCCTGTTCGTTTCCCAGGAACATAATATGTGGCTTAAATCCATACACATTCAGAAATTTCGAAATTATAAAGAAGTAGATCTTCAATTCCACTCTGGTTTGAATATTTTCTTAGGCCAAAATGCTCAAGGAAAAACCAATCTCCTCGAATCCATCTACTTTTTAGCCTTGACCCGCAGCCATCGGACCCGTTCCGATAAAGATTTAATTCATTTTCAAGAGGAACAATTTACTGTTTCAGGGATCTTAGAAAAAAAAACCGGCTCAATCCCTTTAGAAATTTCCTTATCCTCAAAAGGACGAGTCACTAAAGTGAACCACTTAAAACAAAGCAAGTTATCAACCTATATCGGTAACATGAATGTGGTTCTCTTTGCTCCAGAGGATTTACAACTTGTTAAAGGCTCACCCGCTCTTCGCCGCAAGTTTATTGATATTGATTTAGGCCAAATGAAACCCGTCTATCTATCAGATTTAACAGCCTATCATCATGTTTTAAAGCAGCGAAACAGTTACTTAAAAACAGCCAACACAGTAGACCCAACCTTTTTAGATGTTTTGGATGAGCAATTAGCAGATTATGGTAGCCGGGTCTGCATCCATCGGAAAGATTTTCTTAAAAAATTAGAAGACTTTGGGCAAGAGAAACATTTTGAAATTTCCAATCAAACTGAAAAACTATCTATTCGGTATGATTCCTCCATTCCTTTTCAAGATGAGGAGACACTTCGCCAAACCTTTATCACCTTGCTTCGAGAAAATCGTACAAAAGATCTCATCAAAAAAACAACCAGTGTTGGTCCTCACCGAGATGACATTAGCTTTTACATCAATGATATGAATGCGACTTTTGGTAGCCAAGGGCAGCACCGCAGTGTTGTTCTTTCCTTAAAATTGGCAGAGATTTCATTAATTGAATCCTTGACAAATGAAAAGCCGATTTTACTCTTAGACGATGTTATGAGTGAACTTGACAACAATCGTCAACTACATTTACTAGAAGTTATCTCTCGTGACATCCAAACGTTTATTACAACTACAACTTTAGACCACCTAAAAGACTTGCCTGAGGACTTAAAAATCTTCAATATCCAATCAGGTCAAGTTGACGAATAATTAACAAAGTTGTCAATTTTGATTGACAACTTTTTGACACAATAAAAGTGTGAAATCATAAGATTTCACACTTTTATTTTTTTATTGAACAGAGTAGTTTGGTGCTTCATTGGTAATTTGGACATCGTGTGGGTGGCTTTCTTTCAAACCTGCCCCAGACATTTCAACAAATTGTGCATTTTCGTGCAATTCTTGAAGGTTGGCAGCTCCAACATAGCCCATACCAGAACGGATACCACCAATCATTTGGAAGACGATATCGGCTGCTGAACCCTTATAAGCAACCCGACCTTCGATTCCTTCTGGCACCAATTTGTTGGCTTCATTAACAGAACCTTGGAAGTAGCGGTCGCTTGAACCTTTTTTCATTGCTGCAATAGATCCCATACCACGATAAGTCTTGAACTTACGTCCTTGGAAGATTTCAGTTTCACCTGGTGCTTCATCTGTTCCTGCAAACATAGATCCAAGCATGACTGCATGACCACCAGCAGCAAGAGCTTTTACAATATCTCCAGAATACTTGATCCCTCCGTCCGCGATAATGGTTTTTCCATATTCACGCGCAACAGCGGCTGCGTCATAAATCGCTGTAACTTGAGGAACTCCGACACCAGCAATCACACGAGTTGTACAGATTGAACCAGGTCCAATCCCTACCTTAACTACGTCAACACCTGCATCATAGAGAGCACGCGCTCCCTCAGCTGTAGCAATATTACCTGCAATCAAGGTGCGATCTGGGAAATGAGCGCGAATTTCAGCGATTTTACGAAGAACACCTGCAGAATGACCATGGGCTGTATCGATGACAATAGCATCCGCACCAGCTTCAAACAATGCTTCCGCACGCTCAAAAGTGTCAGATGTAACTCCGACAGCACCTGCTACTAAAAGACGACCAAATTCGTCTTTCGCTGCATTTGGAAACTCAATAACTTTTTCAATATCCTTAATGGTAATCAAACCTGACAAACGACCATTTTCATCCACCAATGGTAATTTTTCAATACGGTGTTCTTGAAGAATCCGTTCAGCTGTTTCTAAATCTGTACCAACTGGTGCAGTCACAAGATTCTCGCTGGTCATATGGTTGGAAATCGGTTGATTATAATCAGAAATAAAGCGTAGGTCACGGTTGGTCAAGATCCCTACTAGTTTACGGTTTTCCATGGTTTCAACCACAGGTACACCACTGATCCGGTAACGTCCCATAAGTTCATCGGCTTCAGCAATAGTATGTTCAGGTGTTAAGAAAAATGGGTCAATAATAACGCCGTTTTCAGAGCGTTTTACTTTACGAACTTCATCTGCTTGTTGGGCAATGGACATATTTTTATGAATAACCCCAAGTCCTCCAGCACGGGCAATGGCAATAGCCATTTGGCTTTCAGTAACTGTATCCATCGCAGCTGTGATAATTGGGATATTCAACACAAGGTTATCCGCCAATTTTGTACGAAGATCTGCATCGTTTGGTAATACATGACTTTCAGCTGGAATGAGCAATACATCATCGAAGGTATAACCTTTTTTCAAAAATTTAGTGTCCCAATTTGACATTCCCATTTTCCTCTTTTCTTTCTTTTTGAGCCAAGCTCGTCTTTTTTGATTGATAATATCATACCATTCTACGATAATTTGTCAATCATTTGTACAATATTTCAAAAAGAGGTATTAAAACCTCTTTTGAATCATTTTTTTATTGAATCATCTCAATATCAAGAGCTTACTTGAAATAGTTTAATCCCATAGCAGATTTGACTTGATCAAGCGTTTCTGCTGCAACCGAACGGGCTACTTCACTACCTTTTTGAAGCATATCATAAACTTGACCCATATCTTTAGCAAATTCAATCCGACGTTCGCGAATAGGGCCCAACTCTCTTTCAAGAATCTCTAACAAATAGCGTTTGGTTTTAACATCTCCTAAACCACCCCGTTGGTAATGGTCTTTCATTTCTTGAATGGTCGCTTGATCTTCTTCTTTTCCAAACACATCTAAATAATGGAAAACCATATTTCCTTCGATTTTTCCTGGATCTTCGACACGAATATGCTCAGGATCTGTATACATACTCATGACCTTTTTCTTCAAGGTGTCCATATCATCGGCTAAATAAATACCATTTCCAAGAGATTTAGACATCTTAGCATTCCCATCCAATCCAGGCAAACGACCCGCGGCCTCATTTTCTGGGAAAATTCCTTCCGGTTCAACCAAGACATCACAATGATACGCATGATTAAAGGAACGAACAATTTCACGAGTTTGCTCAATCATGGGCTTTTGGTCAGTTCCAACAGGCACGAGATTGGCTTTAAAAGCGGTAATATCTGCAGCTTGGGAAACAGGATAAACCAAGAAACCAGATGGAATAGACTCTCCGAATCCTTTTTGGGCAATTTCTGTCTTAACGGTTGGGTTTCGTTCCAAACGTGAAACAGAGACCAAATTCATGTAATACATGGTCAATTCCGCTAGCTCAGGGATTTGACTTTGAATAAAAATAGTTGATTTCTTTGGATCTAAACCAGCTGCTAAATAATCTAGAGCAACATTTCCAATAGACTCAACAATGGTTTGTGGATCTTTAGCATGATCCGTTAGGGCTTGCTGATCGGCTAAAAAGACAAACATCTGGTACTTGTCTTCATTTTGCATAAGAACTCGATTCTTCAACGAACCGACATAGTGTCCAATATGGAGCTTCCCAGTCGGGCGATCTCCAGTTAAAATAATCGGCTTGGTCATTTTTCTTCCTCCCTGAAGTACAAAATAAAAGCCCACGCATAGCAAAAACTATGCGAGGGCGTCTGAGACACGGTGCCACCTCACTTAGAACAGCATATGCTGTTCTCTCTAACTCATCACAAATGAGCTGCACATAAGGCCTGCTAGCCGAATCTCTATTGGTTAAGATTCTATTTGAACATCAGTCCATTTCATTCTGTTTCGTTGCTTATTTTCAGCAACCATAAGCTCTCTAAAATACGAATACAGATTACTCTTCTGATTGCTTTTCATTATATAATGACATCAAAGGAAAGTCAAGTTCTTCACCCTTTTCTACAGACTAAATGACTTCCTCCAACGCATAAGGGTATTCATTGAAAAATCAAGCGTTTTCTAGTAAAATAGGCTTATATAGACAGAAAAAGAGGAGAACTATACGTGCTAACAGTTACAGACGTCTCACTACGTTTTAGTGATCGTAAACTTTTTGATGATGTCAACATCAAATTTACAGAAGGAAATACCTATGGTTTGATTGGGGCCAATGGTGCTGGAAAATCAACCTTTTTAAAAATCTTAGCTGGGGATATTGAACCGACAACTGGTCATATTTCTCTTGGACCAGACGAACGTCTTTCTGTTCTTCGTCAAAATCACTTTGACTACGAAGATGAGCGTGCCATTGATGTCGTTATCATGGGAAATGAAAAACTTTATAGCATCATGAAGGAAAAAGATGCTATCTATATGAAGGAAGATTTTTCAGATGAAGACGGTGTCCGTGCAGCAGAACTCGAAGGAGAATTCGCTGAACTAGGTGGTTGGGAAGCGGAAAGTGAAGCTTCACAACTCCTCCAAAATCTGAATATTCCAGAAGAGCTCCACTACCAAAATATGAGTGAACTAGCAAATGGAGATAAAGTGAAAGTCCTCCTAGCCAAAGCTCTCTTTGGTAAACCAGACGTCCTTCTTTTGGACGAGCCAACTAACGGTCTTGATATTCAATCCATTACCTGGTTAGAAGATTTCTTGATTGATTTCGAGAATACCGTTATCGTTGTATCTCACGACCGTCACTTCTTGAATAAAGTATGTACCCACATGGCCGACCTAGACTTTGGAAAAATCAAACTCTATGTTGGTAACTATGATTTCTGGAAAGAATCATCTGAACTGGCTGCCAAGTTGTTAGCAGACCGTAATGCTAAAGCAGAAGAAAAAATCAAACAATTACAAGAATTTGTGGCTCGTTTCTCTGCCAATGCGTCAAAATCAAAACAGGCAACGTCGCGTAAAAAGATGCTTGACAAGATTCAGTTAGAAGAAATTGTCCCATCTAGCCGAAAATACCCATTTATCAGCTTTAAAGCGGAGCGAGAAATTGGAAATGATCTGTTGACAGTAGAGAACTTATCTGTAAAGATTGACGGTGAAACTATTCTTGACAACATCAGCTTCATCTTACGTCCAGGTGACAAGACGGCTCTTATCGGTCAAAACGATATCCAAACAACTGCCTTGATCCGCGCCATTATGGGTGAAATCGAATATGAAGGAACTGTCAAGTGGGGAGTTACAACTAGCCGCTCTTACTTACCAAAAGACAATTCAGCTGACTTTGCAGGTGGCGAATCAATTCTTGACTGGTTGCGTCAATTCGCAAGTAAAGAAGAAGATGACAATACCTTCCTTCGTGGATTCCTCGGACGCATGCTCTTCTCTGGAGATGAGGTTAACAAGCCTGTCAACGTCTTGTCAGGGGGAGAAAAGGTGCGCGTGATGCTTTCAAAACTCATGCTTTTGAAGTCAAATGTTCTTGTACTTGACGATCCTACAAATCACTTGGATTTGGAATCAATTTCAAGCTTGAACGATGGATTGAAAAACTTCAAAGAATCGATCATCTTTGCCAGTCACGACCATGAGTTTATTCAAACTCTTGCCAACCATATCATTGTTCTTTCAAAAAATGGTGTCATTGACCGGATTGATGAAACCTATGATGAATTCTTAGAAAACCAAGAAGTTCAAGAAAAAGTTAAAGAACTTTGGAAAGACTAAGAATCACTCCAAATGATCAAAAACCCTGGAACCTTTGTTTCAGGGTCTTTCAATAGACTATATGAAATTTAAAAAATATCTATCACACCCCATCATTGTTTACTTTACAGCTTTTTTACTTCCCTTTACAATCTTATTTTTCGTCTACCTCAGTCAGGGCATTTATTGGGGGAGTGAAACTTCTCCTTTATTAGGTGATGGCTTTCATCAATACGTTATTTTCGACGTTACTTTACGAAATATTTTACACGGAACCGACAGCTTCCTTTACAGCTTTACAAGTGGGCTCGGGTTAAATTTCTACGCTCTTTCCAGCTATTACTTAGGAAGTTTTCTATCTCCCTTTGTCTTCTTCTTTGACAGTTTATCCATGGTTGATTCCCTCTATCTCTTTACACTGATAAAAATAGGATTGATTGGGTTGTCAACTTATTATTCCATTAAGGGAATCTATCCTCAACTGCAAACATTCTTGGTTCTTTCGCTGTCAACTTTGTTTGCGTTAATGAGTTTCTCCGTCAGTCAGATTGAAATCAAAACCTGGCTCGATGTCTTCATTTTGGCTCCTCTTATTCTGTTAGGTTTACACCGTTTGATGACTCAAAAGAAGCGGGTTCTCTACTTTACAAGCTTGACTATCCTCTTCATCCAAAATTATTATTTTGGATTTATGATGGCTATCTTCTTGACATTATGGTATTTCACGCAGCTTTCCTGGGACTTTAAAGAAAGAAGATCTTCTTTCTTTGACTTTACAATTGTGTCAATTTTAGCAGGGGTCACTAGCTTGATCATGATTTACCCCACCATATTGGATTTACGAACTCATGGAGAAAACTTTACCAAGATTACAAGAACCTTTACAGAAAATAGTTGGTACTTAGACGTTTTTGCAAAGAATTTAATTGGTAGTTTTGATACAACAAAATATGGGGCTATCCCTATGATCTATGTTGGTCTATTTCCATTCTTACTTGCCTTTCTATTTTTCTTTGTCAAATCGATTCGGTTTCACGTGAAACTAGCTTATTTGACTTTATTAGTCATTCTTATTGCAAGTTTCTATTTACAAGCTCTGGATTTATTCTGGCAAGGTATGCATGCTCCTAATATGTTTCTTCACCGTTATGCCTGGCTTTTTTCATTGACTATTTTGTTCATGGCGGCAGAAGCACTAAATCGGTTAAAAGAAATCAATTGGCAACGACTCTGCCTAACTTTCAGTTTAATTAGCATTGGATTTATCCTCACCTTTCTCTATCGCAAGCATTATTCTTTCTTGACAAGCAGTCATTTTGTCTTGACACTAGAATTCCTTCTTGTATTCTTTACTGTGACACTTGCCTTTACAGTTCGTAAACTTTCTTATCCAATTTTTTCTGCTGTTATTCTCTTCTTCTGTTTGTTTGAAATTAGTATAAACAGCTATTATCAGATCGATGGAATTGCAAATGAATGGGTATTTGCAGCTCGTTCTTCTTACCAAGGAAAGATTCCATCAATTGATAAATTGACATCAAGTTTACAGGATGATCAAGAATTTTACCGAACAGAGATTCTCCAACCTCAAACAGGTAATGACAGCATGAAATACAATTTTAGAGGGATCTCCCAGTTTTCATCTGTCAGAAATACAGATACCAGTTCGACCCTAGACAAACTCGGTTTTAAATCAGATGGAACCAACTTGAACTTGCGCTATCAAAACAATACATTACTAATGGATAGTCTGTTCGGGATCAAATACAATATTTCAGATAGGAATCCCCAAAAGTTTGCTTTTCATAAATTGGAAACGCAAGGAAATCAGACCTTGTATCAAAATGAAAAAGCTCTTTCACTAGCATTTCTAACCGCAAGTCCCTACAAGGATATCCCATTTTCTAATCTAACCTTAGATAACCAAAAGAACTTTCTCAATCATCTAACGGGGCAATCGTTGACTTACTATCAGCGATTACATCCACTGAAAACTGGTGCAGACGATCCTTCTCAAGGACCTCAAAAGGCTAAAGTTGAAGCAGATAGTTTTCTGACTTATGCCAGTATCGAATATGAGCTCTATGTTCAAAACGATAGTCAACTTTATGTAAACCTTCCTTCTTTAGAATTTGAGAATGAAGATTATACCGATGTTGAGATCATTACGAATGGCCAAGTCAACCGCTATACAACAGACAATGTCTTTCCATTCTTCACCATTGGTCACTTTACAGCAGGAGAAACTGTTAAGGTTCGAATTGCCTTCCCTGAAAATTCTACCGTAACCTTCCAAACTCCAGAATTTTTTGCTTTGAACCTTCAAGCCTACCAGGAAGCCTTTGAAAGGTTGCACCAACAAGAAGTTCATGTGCAAACCAAAGGAAATACCGTCACTGCAGATTTTACAGCAGACCACCATACAAGTCTCTTTTTCACCCTTCCTTATGATAAAGGGTGGACAGCGACGATCAATAATCAACCTGTCCCTATTCAAAGGGCTCAAAAAGGATTTATGACTGTTGATGTCCCTAAAGGAAAAGGACAGGTTGTTCTACAGTTCATTCCACATGGGTTAAAAGAAGGAACCATCGCTTTCCTACTCGGAATTCTTTCCTTCGCTTGCTACAATGCTATTCGAAAGAAATCTCAATCCTCAAAAAATCAGTAAATTCGCATCATAAAGAGCCCCATCAGTTTGAAGGGGCTCTTATTTTATACAAAAAAAGCATCCCTTAGGATGCTAGTTTAGCTCCGCCAGTAGGACTCGAACCTACGACATCATGATTAACAGTCATGCGCTACTACCAACTGAGCTATGGCGGAATGAGATATAGTCCGTACGGGATTCGAACCCGTGTTACCGCCGTGAAAAGGCGGTGTCTTAACCCCTTGACCAACGGACCATGTCATTAACAGAACATATCCCATTATACCATCGATTCAAAAATTGTCAAGCCTTTTTCTGTATTTTATTTAATAATTCTTCGACCCTTTTCACCTGTGTACGAGAAACAGGGCAAGTTGTCTCCTCTTCTAACATCAAGAGTCTCTTGCGACGATCAAAATTGACAATCATTCTTTGATTGACTATATAAGACTGATTAGGACTGAAGAAATGATTGTCTACATCTTTCTCAAGTATATCCTTGATAGTCCCTAAAAATTCCTTTTGAAAATTCTTTCCAACAAGTCGCAATTTGTGGGAAACTCCAGTTGTCTCAATGTACAATATATCTCGGTATGGAACTCGAATTTCCATATTTTTGAAACTGTACTCAAAGAAATCAATGATATTTTTATTTTCAATCACATTCCTCTTCAAGTAGAGAATGCATTCTCGAATTTTTTCCTTAAACAAGTTTTCATTCAAGGTTTTTTCAATAAATTCAAGAGCTGATACCTTGTAACGATAGGTAATAGTAGCAAATTCCGATTTCGTCGTGATAAAGGCAATGATGGCAAAAGGATTGACCTCACGAATCATTTGAGCTGCCTTGATACCAGCTTTTTCATCCCCTTTGATATCAATATCAAGGAAGAAAAGCTGATGAAAATCACCATTGGTTAGATATTCCTTTAGTTCAGTTATTTTACTGGTGGAAACAATATTTAATCGTAGGCCTTCCTCCTCAGCGATAGCTTTCACATGTTTCTCTACTCGAACTTGTTGAGAAATTTCGTCCTCTAGCAATACAATATTCATCTATCTTCCTTTCTCTCCAATAACTAAGCTCTGCGTAAATTTTCCATTGATCAATTCTGTCTCTAGAAAAATAGCAGCATATTCTCCAATAAGCTCTTTTACAATCGCAAGGCCCATTCCTCTACGATCCCCTTTAGTTGAAAATCCTTTTTCATAGAGCTTATTCCAATTAATCGGCTCATCAGAAACAGAGTTCTTTATGATCAGATGCACTCCATTCGGCATATTAAAAACCGCTATTTGAACTTCTTTTTCTTGACTCATTTTAGCAGCTTCAATAGCATTATTGACTAAAATTCCAACAGTTCGTACGAGATCCAACAATCTCATTGGAACCTTTTCAATAATATCTTCTGTTTCAAAGGTTAGTTTAACACCCATTTCCTCTGCATAGATCCATCCCCTACTTAGGATACTTCTCAAAGCAGAATCTCGAATATTTCCTAGGTCAAATCCTGTATATTCTTCTTTTTGGAGTTGGCCGTAGCATTCTTCAAGAACATCTCTTTGAATTCGTTTAATATCCTCAATATTTTCTTCCTCAATCGCTAAATTTAAGGAAGTGATAATATTGCCAAAATCATGACGAAAACCTTTTAATTCTAAATAGAGGCCTTGAATTTTATTCATATACTGCTCCATTTGGCGCTGTTCGAACCTCTTTTGCTTCAACTCCATTTTCTTTTCATAACGATCTCGAACCGTCTTCATTTGAACCATGGTTCCGATAAATATCAAGAAACAAATCGTTGCTACCATGCTACCAAAACTATTGAAATGAGCAATATCACTTATCCAATGAGAAGCATTCAATACTAATGTTAAAATAAGATAACTAACGATCAATTGTTTGACAAATTTCTTAAAAACCCGCTCTTTAAAATAGAGAAGATTCACTTCGAGAATAGAAATAATTCTCGTAATGATAACAATCGATAAAATTGAAATAAGAGTAACAAAAAATATAGAATAATAAGTTGCTATGTAGTCTCCAGTTATAGACGATAAAATTACTGATAAAAAAGTATCTGTTGTTTCAAAAGCTAGATAAATAAACAGAGAATATAAAATGGCAAAATAATGATCATATCTACAAAAGAATCTATAGTATGAGTAGAAAAATATAGGATAAGCTAAAATAAAGAAAGCATATAATAAATCTAAGTCAAAATATCCTAAAATAAAAGATATCACATGAAGTAAAGTAGAAATAATTAAAATTAAATAGAATTTTGAATGCTTATGTTTTAACTGTCTATCAATTAATGGATAAGATAAAATCAAGGGTAATCCAATGAGAATAAAATACACATAATTCATCGACATTATTTTTTACCTTTTTTAAACAAATCTCTAATTAAAATTTTTGTATGTTTATCCCCTCCACAGATTTGCTGCAATTCTTTTTCTGTAAGAACCTTAAATTCTTTAGAAACTGTTGTTGGATTGTTTTGCATAAAAAAATCTCCTTATAATTTATTTGATTATTAAATTATTAAATTTAATATACATAAATTTTAGTAAAAAATCAAAGACTTTTTTAATATTTCCGCTATTTGGTTCATTTTTACAGCTATTTGGAACGAAAAATCTAGTTTTTGCAATTTTTTTATCCCATATGTTTAGAAAAATTCTAGTTTTTTAAAAACTAAGTAATAAAAAAAAAACGTGATTTGTATAAAAATCACGTTTTTTTATTTTGATCCCAGCAGGATTCGAACCTGCGACCGTTCGCTTAGAAGGCGAATGCTCTATCCAGCTGAGCTATGAGACCAGATTTCTTTTTATTCTATCAGAAAATAGGAGGAGCGTCAAGATTCATTTATGGTAAGGACTTCCTTGTTGAATCATAAATGCCCGGTAGATTTGTTCGATTAAAACAAGCTTCATCAATTGATGGGGAAGGGTTAACTTTCCAAAACTCATAAGTAAATTCGCTCGTTTTTTAACTGCTGAAGACAAACCTAGACTTCCTCCAATCACGAAGGTAATTTCAGAATACCCTCGTACAGTCACCTCTTCTAAGGCTTGACTAAACTTCTCAGATGGAAATTGTTGCCCTTCAATCGCTAAGGCAATCACATACTCACGATCTCCAATTTTAGCTAATATGCGATTTCCTTCTTTTTCCAGGATTTGCTGGTTTTCTAAATCACTGGCCCGATCTGGAGTTTTCTCATCCAGCAATTCTACCATTTCTACCTTCGTAAATCGACTCAAGCGTTTAGTATATTCGGCAATCCCATCTTTTAAATACTTTTCTTTTAATTTTCCAACTGTTACAATCTTAATTTTCATATTCATATTCTAACACAAATGAACTTATACACAAGTCTTCAACAAATAGACCAGCATCTATCTTTCAAAAAATGGCTCTATACTCACGTTTTTCACACTTATACACAGTTTTCCACAACTTGTGGAAAAAAATTCCATTTTAAGTTATAATTAAGAAACTAGGTCTATACTTTTCCATAATTGGAACAATAGGAGAAAACTATGAAACAATCATCAAATTTTCTAAAAAAAGCTTTGCAACTTTTACTTGTTCTTATCATTGGTTTTACTGGAGGAATCTTAGGAACCTTAACCTCTTTCCAGTTTACCAAGGGGAATTCTACAAATTCTAGTCAAGAAATAAAATCTACCAAAGTCAATCGTGCTTATAAGAATACAACATCAACTAGTGAAGCCGTTGATAAGGTTAAAAATGCTGTTATTTCTGTTATTACCTACGCTGAAACCTCTGAAAAAGGTTTCATCAATGGAGAAACAGATTCTGATCCAGAAGTAGCTAGTGAAGGTTCAGGTGTTATCTATAAAAAAGATGGTAAAGACGCTTATGTAGTAACCAATGCCCACGTATTAATGGGAGCAACAAAAGCCGATATTCTCTTTGCAGATGGAAATAAAGTTTCTGGAGAAGTTGTTGGTTCTGATACTTTCTCAGATATTGCGGTTGTTAAAATCAGTTCAGATAATGTTACGACCGTGGCTGAATTTGGGGATTCATCTAAGTTGACTGTTGGAGAGACCGCAATCGCTATTGGTAGTCCTTTAGGAACAAAATTTGCCAATTCCGTTACCCAAGGGATTGTCTCTAGTCTCGGACGTACTGTGAAGCTCAAATCAGAAAACGGCCAAAATGTATCTACAAAAGCGTTGCAAACGGATGCTGCAATCAACCCAGGGAATTCTGGCGGTCCTCTTATCAATATTCAGGGACAAGTCATCGGAATCACCTCAAGTAAAATCTCTTCAAATGGCCAAACTGCGGTTGAAGGAATGGGGTTTGCAATTCCTGTAAATGATGTACAAAATATTATTGAACATTTAGAAAAAGATGGTAAAGTCATTCGTCCAGCTCTTGGAATTACCATGATGGACCTGGCTAACCTATCCTCTTCTGATCTTAGCCAATTAGACATTCCAAGCAAACTCAAAGGTGGGGTTCTTGTCCGCTCAGTTGAAAATGATATGCCGGCATCCAAATATTTGCGTCGATTAGATATCATTACAAAAATCGATGACACAACCATTGAATCAACTGCAGATTTACAATCTGCCCTCTATTCTCATCAAATTGGTGATAAAATTAAAGTCATTTTCTATAGAGATGGTAAGCAAAAAACAGCGACCATTGAGCTGACAAAATCTACAGAAAATCTTGGAAATTAAGTAAATTTACAACAGTGTCAACACACCTTTACGAAATTGTAAAGGTGTGTTATGCTATATACATCATGGAAAAAATTGATATTATTGACGTAAAGCAAATACGAACCAATCCTTTTCAACCTCGTCAAACCTTTGTACAAGAGAAATTAGAAGAACTCGCAGCTTCAATCAAAGAAAATGGATTAATCCAGCCCATTATTGTTCGAAAATCTCCTATTGTTGGTTATGAACTACTTGCTGGAGAAAGACGCTACCGAGCAGCTCAAATGGCTGGTTTCAAAGAAATCCCTGCGATTATAAGAGACTTATCAGATGATGACATGATCAAACAAGCCATTATCGAAAATTTACAAAGAGAAGATTTGAATCCAATTGAAGAGGCCGAATCCTACCAACATCTTATTGATAAAGGAGCTACCCATGAAGAAATTGCACAATTTATGGGAAAATCTCGTCCTTACATCAGCAACATGGTCCGTTTACTTCATCTCTCACCAGCTGTCAAAGAAGCCATCAAAAATGATCAAATTTCACAAGGACATGCCCGCATTTTAGTTCCTTTAAAAGAAGATCTACAAATCTATTGGTTGGAACGAACTCTGAAAGAAGGGCTAAGCGTTCGTAGTTTGGAAGAAAAGGTTTGTCAAAAAAAGAAAACACCTAGTAAAAAAGAGAAAGAACTCTTTTTAGCACAGGAAGAAAACAGATTAAAAAAGATTCTAGGGACCGAAGTAGAAATCCGTCTGACAAAACAAGAAAAAGGTAGTATTCATATTTCATTTAACAACCTTGATGAATACCAACGAATTATTAACAGTCTCAAATGAGGCTGTTATTTTTTATAACACAATTAACAGATTTATCCACTTCTTTAAAACTCCTCCTTACTTGATACTTCTACTTTCTTCTCTCTTATCCCCAACCTGTGGAAAACTTCTACACACATTTGGGATAACTATTCACATATTGTGGAAAAAACTCTTTTTTATTCCCTTAGAACAAGTTGTGGAAAACTCCTTCCTTTTATGATAAAATAAGAAAAACATAGCAAGTAAAAAATGAATAGGAGGGCGATAAGTGTCAAGAGAAGAAACATTCTGGAATCGTGTGATTGAATTAAGTAAAAAGACATTTAAAAAAGAAATCTTTGACTATTTTGTCCTTACTTCAAGACTCATCAAAGTCGATCAACAAGAAGCCGTTATTTATTTAGATGCGGAAGTAAAAAAATTATTCTGGGAAGAGAATATGACAAAAGTGATTCTGACTGCTGGATTTGAAATTTATGCAGTAGAATTAACCATTTCTTATCAATTCAATCTTGAAGAAGAGGAAGAAGAAAAAGAGTTTATTCCCCTTTCAGAAACAACCAGAGACTATGCAGTTAGCCATGCTCCAATAGTAGATTTGCCTCCTATCCAAACAGGATTAAGAAAGAAATACACCTTTGATAATTTTGTAAGTGGAGACGGAAATCAATGGGCTTTGGCTGCCGCTTTAGCAGTTTCTGAAAACCTTGCTACCACTTATAATCCTTTATTTATCTATGGAGGACCTGGTTTAGGTAAAACGCATTTGCTCAACGCGATTGGGAATCAGATTATGGAAAACTACCCAAATGCTCGAGTAAAATATATACCAGCAGAATCCTTTATCAATGAATTTTTAGAGCGTCTTCGCCTCAATGATATGGATACCTTTAAAAAAACCTATCGAAACTTGGATCTGCTCTTAATTGATGATATTCAATCGCTTGGAGGAAAAAAGGTTACAACTCAAGAAGAGTTCTTTAATACCTTTAATGCTCTTTATGGGGATAACAAGCAGATTGTCCTAACCAGCGATCGTAGTCCTGATCATTTAGATAGCTTAGAAGAACGTCTAGTCACGCGCTTTAAGTGGGGCTTGACGCAAAATATTACACCGCCAGATTTTGAAACTCGAATCGCTATTTTGAGAAATAAAATCGAAGACCTGGACTTTACTTTCCCGGATGATACACTCGAATACCTAGCAGGTCAATTTGATTCTAACGTCCGAGACTTAGAGGGTGCGTTGAATGATATCTCTCTTGTAGCAAGAGTTAAAAAAATCAAAGATATTACAATAGATGTCGCAGCTGAAGCCATTCGAGCTCGTAAGAATGAAGCCTTACAAATTACGGTGATTCCTATTGAAAAGATTCAAACGGAAGTTGGAAAATTTTACAATGTCAGTGTCAATGAAATGAAAGGCTCTCGACGAGTTCAAAATATTGTCCTAGCTCGACAAGTAGCTATGTACCTCGCCCGCGAGATGACCGACAATAGTCTTCCTCGTATCGGTCGTGAATTTGGAGGAAAAGACCACACAACGGTCATGCATGCTTATGAAAAAATCAAAGGGATGATCGAAATTGATGACAATCTCAGACTTGAGATTCAAACCATCAAGAAAAAATTAAAGTAATCCCATGTGGACAATCCTAGAAAAACTTGCTTCTTTTTCCACATGTTGTGAACAAGGCACTTTTCAATTCCTGTCTGGCTTTAGAAGAGTTTTCCACATGTTCCACACACTCTACTATTACTATTAACTTACTAATACTAAAATAATAAAAGGAGATCTCATGATCAATTTTTCTATTAACAAGGCTTATTTCCTGCAAGCTTTAAATACGACAAAAAGAGCCATTAGTTCAAAAAATGCCATTCCTATCTTATCCACTATTAAGATTGATGTCACTTCTGAAGGGATTACTCTCATTGGATCAAATGGACAAATTTCAATCGAGTACTTTATTTCTGTTAAAGATGAAAATGCAGGCCTTCTTGTAACGACACCAGGTGCTATTCTTTTAGAAGCAACTTTCTTTATCAATGTTGTGTCCAGTCTACCAGATGTCGTTTTAGATGTGAAAGAAATCGAACAAAAACAAATTGTATTAGTTAGTGGAAAATCAGAAATTACCCTTAAAGGAAAAGATGCAGAACAATATCCTCGCATTCAAGAAATTTCAGCCAGCAACCCTCTAACGCTCCCAATTCAAACTTTGAAGAAAATCATTTCTGAGACAGCTTTTGCAGCAAGTACCCAAGAAAGTCGTCCGATTTTGACAGGAGTTCATTTTGTTCTTTCTGATCACAAGGAATTAAAAACGGTGGCAACGGATTCTCATCGAATGAGTCAAAAAAATATTACCCTTGAAAAAAATGGGGATAACTTTGATGTTGTGATTCCAAGCCGTTCTTTACGCGAATTAACGTCTGTCTTTTCAGATGAGATTGAACAGGTTGAAGTCTTCTTTGCCAATAACCAGATTTTATTTAGAAGTGACAATATCAGTTTCTATACACGCCTGTTGGAAGGAAACTATCCAGATACGGATCGCTTGATTCCAACAGAGTTTAGTTCGGAAGTAACCTTTAAAGTTGCTCATCTTCGCCAAGCCATGGAACGGGCCCGCCTGTTGTCTAATGCTACTCAAAACGGTACTGTTAAATTAGAAATCGCTAGTGGGGTCGTTTCTGCCCACGTCAATTCTCCTGAAGTAGGGCGTGTGAATGAAGAAATTGATACAGAAGCAGTTTCGGGAGATGATTTAAACATCAGCTTTAATCCAACTTATTTGATTGACGCTTTGAAAGCTATTGAAAGTGAAAAAGTCGTCATTCGCTTCATCTCTGCAGTTCGTCCCTTTACATTGGTACCAGCTGAGGAATCTGAACGCTTCATTCAATTAATTACACCAGTTCGGACCAATTAAGGGCCAAAAGCTAGCATTGAACAGGCTAGCTTTTCGTCTTCTATGTTGATGAAAGGAAAATCCATGTATCAGGTCGGTGATTTTGTAGAAATGAAAAAACCCCATGCTTGTACTATTAAAGCAACAGGGAAAAAAGCCAATCGTTGGGAAATTCGGCGAGTAGGAGCAGATATCAAAATTCGTTGTAGTAATTGTGATCATATGGTCATGATGAGCCGTCATGATTTCGATCAAAAAATGAAAAAAGTATTGTAAAAGGTTCAGTCATCTTGGTGACTGAACCTTTTGTATTATTTTAATTCTTCAAATTTTCCATCTTTTACTTCTTTGAAGCCATTAGACTTAAAGGTTTTAAGTGTTGTCTTGTAGCCAATGTAATCAACATTTTGATTTTCTTGTGCAGCAATTAACTGATTTTCTTGTAATTCTTTTAAATCTGCCTTGGTATAATCAATCTTTGTTTTTTCAACGAGATAGTCATCCTTATATTCTGCAGAGTGTGAGAATCCTTTGACATCTTTGAATTTTTTATCGTATTCATCAATAACTTTTTTTAATTGTTCTTTTGGCAATCCTGCTCCTTCGTAGTAAATAACAGTTGTAGAATCTGTACTTAGAATTTTATCACCCTGATATTCAACAATCAAACGAATATCAGTTTTCTTATCTTGGTTAATTAATTGAAGGTACCCTTTTTTTGTACTTTGTCCACAAGCTCCCAGAAGAAATAGGGTAAAGACTGCTAAAAGAGGCAGAAGGATCGATTTAATTGATAGTTTTTTCATGACGAAAACTCCTTTATTATTGTTGGTTTGATTATACCATATTCTTACAGGATTGGACAGGTGACTTTTAGTTTTAAGAGAGAGCATTTTTTCATTATCTTGTGCTTTGAATTATGTTATAATAAAAGGGATTGAAATGTGAACGGAGAAGAAGATAAATGGCTTTAACAGCAGGTATCGTTGGTTTGCCAAACGTTGGGAAATCAACCCTATTCAACGCAATTACAAAAGCAGGAGCAGAGGCTGCAAACTATCCCTTTGCGACCATTGATCCAAACGTTGGAATGGTAGAAGTTCCAGATGAACGCCTCCAAAAATTAACGGAAATGATCACTCCTAAGAAGACAGTTCCGACAACCTTTGAATTTACAGATATAGCAGGGATTGTAAAAGGTGCTTCTAAAGGGGAAGGACTTGGTAATAAATTCTTGGCCAACATTCGTGAAGTGGATGCCATTGTCCATGTGGTACGTGCTTTTGATGATGAAAATGTCATGCGGGAGCAAGGTCGTGAAGATGCTTTTG
>NZ_JAPJPF010000012.1 GCF_030825805.1 Streptococcus sp. | reverse complement strand
TGCTCGACAATCCAAAGACAATTGAGAGGCTAGGACTTTTGTCCCAGCCTCTTCTGTAACCGCTTATAACTCGGTTCGATTTTCAATAGCTCGAAGAAGGGTCACTTCGTCCGCATACTCGATATCGGCTCCGACAGCTAATCCACGCGCCAAACGGGTCACTTTGATGCCAGCTGGTTTGAGGACGCGTGAGATATACATAGAAGTCGCTTCACCATCTGCAGTTGCATTGGTCGCCACAATGACTTCTTGGACCTCATGATCCATTAATCGTGTAATCAAGGACTTGAGGTTAATATCATCCGGTCCAACCCCATTCATGGGCGAAATCAAGCCATGGAGGACATGATAGCGACCGTGGTACTCCTGGATATTTTCCATGGCTGAAACATCTCGGCTATCTTCTACCACTAAAATGGTCGATGGATCACGAGACTCATCTCGACAAATGGCACAATCTTCTTCATCTGTCAGGTTTCCACAGATGGAGCAATAGCCTAATTCCCGCTTTGCTGATAAGAGATTTTTTGCAAACTCATTGACATCATCATCACTCATTCCAATGGTATAAAAGGCCAGACGAGTTGCCGTCTTGATCCCAATACCAGGGAGCTTCGAATAACTTTCAATTAATTTAGCGATGGGAGTTGGATAAAGCATAGCTTCCTTTCTAATTCATAGGGTGTTTTTGCTGGTAGAGATTGATAATTTCTCTCGTAATATTATGACTGACGGTCGCTTGGAGATTGGTATTATGTGGGAAGACCACTGCAACGGCAATCTGAGGATTATCAGACGGTGCATAGGCCACCACATTGGTATTAATGGCTGGGGTTCCGCCATTTACAAAGGTTTCCGCTGTTCCTGTTTTGGCACTGATCGAAACTGCAGCCCCTTCTCCAACAGCCTTCCCTGTTGTTAAACCACTAGTTCCATTTGCCACTTGATAAAAACCTTGTTTGATCAAGGAGAGATTTTCAGGAGTAAGTGCGACTTGGTTGAGCTCTTTGGTAGGGATCTCTTCCTTCAGTGGTCCCAAGCCTCCTTTTGCATCATTCTCATAGACCCCTTGAACTAGGTGAGGGGCTACCCGTTTCCCATCATTGGCGATGGTTGCGACATATTGAGCTAATTGCATCGGGGTATAATTATCAAACTGTCCAAAGGCATCGCTCAAGTAATTTCCGACTGAAAACTCTTTTGGAACAAACCCTGTTGATTCATTTGGAAGATCAATTCCCGTTGGAGCTCCAAGTCCATAAGAGGCAAAGGTAGACCGTAGTTTTTCCATAGCAGGATCCAACTGATCTGTCTTTAAAAGCATATTCGGGTGGTAAGGTTGCCCCATAAGATTAAGAGCCACCTGTACCATGTAGGTGTTGGAGGAATATTCGAGGGCTTGAACTGCATCAATCTCTCGGCTTCCAAATTGAGTAAACCAAGAGGTCAAAGGAGCAGAACCAGCAAATACAATCGGTTGATCCACCAAAACCTGATTCCCAGAAATGGCACCATTCTCCCAACCAGCAGTCAGAGTGGCTGCCTTGACCACTGACCCTGGAACAAAGACATTGGTCACTGTCCCCAAGGCATCTGCAGTGAGATCTTGCGAACCTGCTTCATGCTTCATCCCAGCCATGGCCAAAATTTTTCCTGTTTTCGGATCCATGGCGACTGCATAGACCCCTTCAGAGTAGGTCGCATTGCCAGCAGCTAATTCTGCTTGGAAGGATTTCTTCAAGATTTCCTCGACCCCTTTTTGAAAATCGAGATCAATGGAGAGTTTGATATTCTTCCCCTTGCTTCCTTTGGAAAGAGTTTTGATCTTTTCTACATTTCCATTCTTATCCAAATGGATTTCTTTTTCAACGCGTTTCCCTTGGAGCACTGCTTCATATTCTTTTTCCAGATAGGAGGTACCGACCCGATCATTGAGTGCATAACCTTTTTTCACATAGTCATCTACTTCTTCAGCAGGTAAGCCCGCTTGTTCTGTAGAGACACTTCCAATAATAGAAGCCAAGGGTGTATCAGCAACCTTTCGGTCCCATCCTGTAATCACTTCGAATCCTGGAAATTCTTTCAGATGGTCCCTGACCGAAGTGACCTGTTCCTCAGACATAGGATCTGTTACAATGGTTGCGCTGGCAAAATTCTCGACGGCATTCATTTGGCTAAAAAGATAGATTGCCTTCTTTTCCTCATCCGTATACCCCAATTTGGCCGGGTCAATACTGTCCACCGCATATTGGTAGATTTTCGCTTCTGGGAGAGGATTCCCGTCAGTATCAATACGGTGCTCTTTTGGAAGCTTGGACACTACCTCTTGATAGACGTCCGTATTAGCCAGATAAAAATCAACTTCTTGGCGCTTGGTAACCTGAGGATTTGAAACCTCCACATAACTCAGAAGAGCCTGAGCTGTCTGACGCATTTGAGCAGCTGTAAATTTGTTGCTACGGGTAAAAGACAAGACCTGCTTGTCCACATTTTCGACCAAGGGTTTGCCAGATGCATCATAGATTTGCCCTCGCAAACTACCTCTTGTCAAATGTTTTTTAGTGGCTTTGGCTAATTTTTGCGTATAAAATTCTTGATGAGTGATTTGCATATAGCCCAGACGAGCAATCAAAATCAAAAAGAGGGTACATACAATACTAAATAAAAGATACAATCTTCTGGTGATCCAACGATTATCAAATTTTCTCACTCTAACTTGCGCTTTTTTCGGACGCTTAGATTTTCGAGCCATACCTCTCCTTTCCATCCTATTCGAATCCCACTGCATCCAATCTGAAAACACCTCCTTCGAAAAAGAAGGCTGTTTTCAAAAAGAAGCAAAGGGAATTTCTTATTTAAAACTCAACCTCCATTATAGCACATTTCGTTAGGTCGCGAGCTGTTGGGAACGAGAAAAAGCAAAATTCACACCTAGTATTTCTGATAGAGAATCACATAGACATTCAACTTCTTTTTGTGAAGCTGGGTAAGGATACATTCGACTGAAAAATCATAAGCAACATTTCTTTGTTTACTAAAGTGTCGTAGCTTTCTTCAAATCATCTCGAACAGGAGACTGGACATTTTTTGGTATAATAGAAACATCGAAAAAGTTAGTAAAGGAAACGATATGAAACTGATCTCATGGAATATTGACTCACTGAATGCCGCATTGACGAGTGACTCTGCACGCGCGAAGCTCTCACAAGACGTCCTCCTCACCTTGGTTACAGAAGATGCGGATATCATTGCCATTCAGGAAACAAAATTATCTGCTAAAGGACCAACAAAAAAACACTTAGAGGTCTTAGCAGAACTTTTCCCTGGTTATGAAAACACCTGGCGCTCCTCTGTAGAACCAGCCCGAAAAGGCTATGCAGGAACCATGTTCCTCTACAAAAAAGAATTGACACCAACAGTAACCTTCCCAGAAATCGGTGCTCCTTCTACTATGGACGTCGAAGGTCGAATCATTACCCTTGAATTTGATGACTTCTTTGTGACCCAGGTCTATACTCCGAATGCTGGAGATGGGCTCAAACGCTTGGAAGAACGCCAAATCTGGGATGCCAAATATGCAGACTACTTGGCAGAACTAGACCAGCAAAAGCCTGTCCTGGCAACAGGAGACTACAACGTAGCCCACAAGGAAATCGACTTGGCCAATCCAGCCAGCAACCGTCGTTCCCCAGGCTTTACTGATGAAGAGCGTGCTGGCTTTACTAACTTGCTAGCCAAAGGGTTCACTGATACCTTCCGCCACTTGCATGGGGACCTTCCAGATCAATATACTTGGTGGGCACAACGTAGCAAGACATCTAAAATCAACAACACAGGCTGGAGAATTGACTACTGGCTCACTTCTAACCGCATTGCGGACAAGGTGACTAAGTCAGCTATGATTGACTCAGGAGCTCGTCAAGACCATACACCAATTGTAATGGAGATTAATCTCTAAGGAGGAAACAATGGACTATCAAGCTGTCATCCCTGAATTTGTCGTATCGGATATTGAGAAATCGCGTCGCTTCTACTGCGACTTGTTGGGATTCTCTGTCCAATACGAGCGTCCAGAGGAAAAATTTCTCTTCCTTTCGCTTGAAGACTGTCAGCTAATGCTAGAAGAAGGCAAGGAGGAAGAATTAGCCCAACTGACCTATCCTTTCGGTCGCGGTATCAATATCTCCTTTGGTATCAAGGATGTCCCACAACTCCACCAAAAATTGCTGGAAGCTAACTATCCCATCCATCGCCCGCTGATACAAAGAAAATTTCGAGTCGGAGATAGCTTTATCTATCCCCAGGAATTTGCGATTTTGGATCCAGATGGTTATTTCTTAAGATTTAGCGAATAAGAAAAAGGAGGCTCTTGGCCTCTTTTTCAGTAGGTAACTATCCATTGACAGGCTTGTAAATCTATAGTCAAAAACAGTTGCTAAACCCTATGAAATCAACATGTCAAAGAACTTTGATAGCCCTTTTTTATAAAATTGAGTAGAATGAAATCAGGAAGCGAGGAAATCTTATGCAAGTCGGAAAACAAATCCAGCACTATCGTAAAGAGAAAAACTTATCTCAAGACGAATTAGCTGAAATCATCTTTGTCAGCCGTCAATCCATTTCCAACTGGGAACGCGGCGCAACCTATCCTGATATTCAAAACCTGCTCTTACTAAGTAAGGTCTTTGAAGTGTCATTGGACAAACTAGTCAAAGGAGATTTGGAAACCATGAAACAAATTATTCACGACCAAGAATTTATGCGCTATCAAAAAGATGAAGTGGTCTTTAGCTTACTGCTAATTGGCAGTCCTATCATCAGCACTCCCCTCATTCTTTATTTGGATGGATACGGCATCGCTATTAGTTGCTTGATTCTTGCTGTCGATATATTCTACGCCCTACGCATTGAAAAATTCAAGAAAAAGCATAATCTTCGTACTTATCGCCAGCTTGTCGCCTATGAACAAGGACGCAGTCTGAGCGAGATTGAAGAAGCTGAAGAAAGGGGTAAAGATCCCTACCAAAGAATCCTCATTCCTATTCTATTTGTCCTTGGAATTGGCGCTATTACTCTACTGATTTCTTGGCTCTTACTTACTTTCTTCCCTATCAAATAAAAGCGAAGTCATTAGACCTCGCTTTTTAACTGTCTTTAAAGTTATAGAGTTGCGGATAGTGATCACACTCGGGATTTTTAGGGTGGCAAATGGCCCGTCCAAAATAGATCATGGCCTGATGAGCTGGGAGCCAGCGCTCAGGTGGAAGAACATCCATCACTCGTTTTTCAACTTCTAATGGTGTTGCTGATTTCTTGACGATGTCATGGTGCTTGCAAATCCGCTCTACATGGGTATCAACAGCAAAAGCTGGTATACCAAAGCCTACACTCATGACCACATTGGCTGTTTTCCGTCCGACTCCGGCTAAGCTCTCTAATTCTTCACGAGTCTGTGGGACGTGGCCATCAAAGTTATCCAACAATTGTTGGGCACATTTTTTGAGAAATTTAGCCTTATTGCGATAGAGGCCTAATTTGGAAATATGCTTGGCAATGTCGGCTTCACTGGCGACCGCCATGTCCTGAGGAGTTGGGAAAGCTTCAAACAAAGCGGGCGTTGCCTTATTGACCGCTGCGTCCGTCGTCTGAGCAGAGAGCATGACCGCTACTAATAATTCAAAATGGTTGCGAAAATCCAAACTTGGCTGAGCATCTGGAAAGAGGGCGATAATTTCTTCAATCACATGTCGTGCCCGTTTTTTTGATAAAACCATAACGTCTCCTTTGCATTACTAGACTTTATTATAGCATGAAGTCCGTCTATTTCTGAAGGAATCAGCTTTAGAAAAGGAAGTAGGACAGAATGAAATTTAAATGATATTCATTCTGTCCCACTTCCTATTTATATTAGAGGCGCCTTAACTCTATTGTTTGTTTTACACCAATCTCTTCAAGAAAGAAATCAATGTTTGAGCAGAGCGTTCGCCAGCCTCTACGATAAATTCATCAAAAGAGATATTGGCTGCGTGATCTGCCGTATCACTCATAGCCCGAATGACCATGAAAGGACGCCCAGCTGCATGAGCGGCTTGGGCAATAGCCGCTCCTTCCATCTCAACTGCCAATACTTCTGGGAAATGTTCCCGAATTGCTGCGACTTTTTCTTCACTCGCGATAAAGCTATCTCCTGTTGTAATCAAGCCAACATGTGTGGTTGCAGCTTCTTCTTCCAGAACTTTTTTCATCTCTGAAACAAAATAGCGGCTGGATTCAAAGTAAAGTGGTTGACCTGCCATTTGACCATACTTATAGCCAAAGGCTGTCACATCCACATCATGATAGGCCAATTTGTCGGCAAGGACGATATCCCCAACGGCCATCCCTGGGGCAACAGCACCTGCAGAACCCGTATTGATAATGGCTTCCACTTTAAAATCATTGGCCAAGACTGCTACACTCATAGCAGACATGACCTTGCCGATACCACTTTCCACCAAGACCACTTCATGGCGACCAATCGATCCTGTATAGTAGACTTTTCCTAAGCGAAGATGTTTCTCTCCGTTCTGCAAAGCTTCCACTAAGATTTTTAACTCTTGTGGCATGGCCGCAATGATTCCAATTTTCATAATCGTCACTCCTTTGGTAGACGCTCCTTATAAGCGCCAAATTGCAAGAATTAACAAGATGAGGAGCAGGATGACCCAAAATAAAATCTTATTTAATTTTGATTGAAAAACCTCATCCTTTTGGTTTTCAATCCGACGGCTCTTGGTCACTGTAGGTTGGACTCTGATCGGAATGGTCTCCTGAGGATAGGAGGTTCCTCGTCCACCATCTACTTCTCTTGAGGTCACCGGCCGTTCATAACCAAAGCCTCTGTTTCCTGTCGGGAGAATTTTTGTCTCTTCCTCATCAAAGAGCGGGGGACCAGAGATCTCTTCTCCCCGGTTAGCCCGCTCAATCATTTCATCTGTTAATAAAGGTTTGCCCATGGGTTTCTCCTCTATTCTTTATTTGTTTTGTAGGTGTTTCCAGTATTGAATTGCCATAATGGTTTTAGCATCGCAGATATCACCCGTTTGGATCAAGCCCTCAGCTTCTGCTAAAGTCACCTCAAAGAGCTCCAAGGTCTCATCTGCATCTTGAGGGCGAGGATTTTCCACTTTTTTCAAATTGGTCGCAAGATAGAGTTTGATCCGCTCGTTGCAAAAACCAATGGCAGAATAAAAATCATACAACAACTCTAGATCCGCTGTGTAACCAATTTCTTCTTCCAATTCACGCAAAGCAGCTGCTTGGGGATCCGCATTTTCACCCTTTTCCAACTTGCCTGCTGGGATCTCTACAGAAGTTCTCTCGATCGCCTTGCGGTACTGCTTGACCAAAATGGTCTTGCCCTCATCTGTGATCGGTAAAACCGCTACTGCTCCATTATGAAAAATCAAATCACGCTGTGCTTGACCTTTCCCATCTGGCAGTTCCACTTGATCTGTGACTACTTGGAAAATCGGTCCTTGATAAATCTCCTTGCGATCAATGGTTTTTTCTTCAAATTGCATGAAAATCTCCTATTTATTCTTAGGATGGTGAGGAAGGCGAGTCGCGTACTCATCCTTATTGACTTGACGGCCACGACCAATCGCAATCGCATCCGCTGGCACATCCTTGGTAATGGTAGATCCAGCACCGACTAGGGAATTGTCGCCTAACTCAACTGGTGCAATGATGGTTGAATTAGAGCCAACAAAGACATTGTTTCCAATAAGGGTCTTGTATTTATTCTTTCCATCATAGTTGACGGTGATAGTCCCCGCACCAAAGTTAACGTTGCTACCGACTTGGCAGTTGCCAATGTAGGTCAGATGACCAGCTTTGGTATTTTCGCCAATAGACGAACCTTTGACTTCAACATAGTTTCCAATATGGACATCTTTTGCCAAGCTAGATCCTGGACGAATATGAGCGTAAGGTCCCACTGTCACACCATCGGCTACTGCGCTCTCTTCAATCATAGAGTTAGTAATAACGACACCTCCCCCAATTTCACTGTCCACAATATAGGTTCCATTTGTTAAGACTGTCTCAGCCCCAATTTTTGTGTGCCCTTTAAGGGTAACATTGGCTTCGATTTGTACCTCTGATGCGATTTCGACATCGATATCGATATAGGTCGCATCAGGGTTAACAAAGCTCACTCCATTCACCATGTGGGCTTGGTTAATACGGCGACGCATGATACCTTCTGCTGTCGCAAGGGCCACGCGGTCGTTAACCCCAAGACTTTCATCAAAGTCTTTGAGCGTATAGGCTCCAACTTTCTCTCCTGCTTCTCGGAAGATCCCAATCACATCTGTGATATAGTATTCACCTTGAGCATTGTTGGTGTTGATATTCTTCAAAGCTTCAAAGAGGCGGGCATTGTCAAAAACATAAGTCCCTGTATTGATTTCTTTGATTTGCTTTTCAAAATCTGTCGCATCTTTTTGCTCGACGATTCGAAGCACTTCCGCATTATCATTACGGACAATCCGACCATAGCCAAATGGATTAGCCGCTTCGGCTGTCAAAATCGTTGCCACATTCTTGTGATTGATATGGAAGTCGATCAAGTATTTGAGGCTTTCACCCGTAATCAAAGGAGTATCTCCTGCAATGACGAGGGTGTGACCTTCAAGACCTTCCAAAACTGGCTCCGCCATCATAACTGCATGGCCAGTTCCCAATTGTTCGGTTTGTTTAACAAACTCTGTTTGTCCCGCTAAGACTTGCTCTACCAATTCCGCCTTGTGGCCCACAACCGTCACAGTCTTTTCAGGTGAGATGGCTCCAACACTACGGAAAACATGTTCCAACATGGAGATCCCTGCAACCTTGTGAAGAACCTTAGGCAAATCTGATTTCATACGGGTACCTTTTCCCGCTGCTAAAATAATGGCATAATTTGGCATATACATTCTCTTTTCTGTACAATATCGCTTACATTATACCATTTTTTGGCCGATTTGAAAAATTGACGTAGATCAAAAAACTCTCCTAAAAGGAGAGCATGTTCTATAATGGATAAACTTTGCGAAATTCTTCTAAAACCACCTTGCTGTCAGGTGTAAACGTCAGTCCTGCTTCCTCCAGCCACTCCGTGAAAAACTCCTCATGAACCTGACGCCAATAGGCTAAGGATTTGTCCCCCTCACCTTCCTTGTAGGCATGGTCGGCTGACACATGATGAAAAGGTTGAACAGAAACCTTGGTAATTTCGACAATACAGACAGCTTGATCTTGACTGTCTAAAACGACATCAAAGGTCCCTTCTTGGGGAAGGGGTTCGTCCTCTACTGCGTAAAGATCGTAAGCTGAGGCAGTTGCTGTTTTTTCGCCTTTAAAGACCAGTTCCGCTAAAAGGTCTGGTTCCACTCCAAAAGCCCAGGCATCTATCTGATCTCCGATAGAGGGGTTAATTTGCTTGTAGGCATTCCACATTTCTTGCGGTGTCATGGGTTCTCCTTTGTAATTTTTTACTTTCTTCTTTTATATGTTTAAGATGGTCTGGATGGTCAATTTCTAAATCAAAAATCTCTGGAATAGAGCTGTAATGGAGAATACATTCGATACCCATCTGATTCATTTTTTGTATGAAAGAAGTATTCAGATAGCCTGCTACAGCAAAATCAATCTTGTTCTTCCTTGCTTTATCCTGCATCTGTCTCAACATATCTAACATAATTGGACTTTCCATATCATGCCATTGACTGTTTCTCACAGTCGCAAAAATAAAAGAAGTTAAATCATTCATTCCAACTACAATCTTTGAAATACCAGTTTCCAGTATCCTGTCCAAGTCGAAATAAGCTGATGGTAATTCAATCATCGTGCCGACTTTCCCGGTAAAACCATACTGACGCAATACTGTAATAGCTTGTTTTAATTGTTCGGCATCATTGACAAAAGGAAAAATAACAGACAGATTGGGATTGGTTTGAAAAACTTCTGTAACAACATTTGTCTCAGCCTGAAATTCATCTGGACACGCCAACAAACGCCTGATACCTCTGTATCCAAATAAGGGGTGGCGTTCGTCAAAATACTCTTTAGTCCCGTCTAGAATATTTGTTTCTGCATTTGTTAACTCTGAAAAGCGATACCAGACTTCTTCATCTGAGTACAAATGACAAATAGTGTCTAGATAATCTTTCACAAATTGCTGACAATTTGGTAATAGTATGTTTTGGTTTATTTCTCTCAACAAGTATTCCCCACGAATCAAGCCGACGTGGTGCAATAAATGGGGATAAACTTTTTCAACAATTTTTTCGCCACTAAGAGCTAGCTGGTTTTTCATAGCCATTCACCTCGTCTTAAAAGATACAATATTAGATATCATTATATGACACTTTCCTCTAGTTCAAAAGCTTCATAAGGTTCAACTAACTCATATCCTAAAAATTCTGCTACTTTTTTGGAAGCCTCGTTATGAGCATCCCAAAGTGGAAACATATCTCTATTTAAACTCTCTAGAATCATTGCAGCACCAAGCTTTTTAGCAAATCCATTCCCTTGTTTGTCTGGCCTAGTTGCAACTTCCACTTCAACTGCTCCGTGGTAAACTAACCCTGAGGAAATCCCAGCAATCACTTCATTGTTTTTAAGAATCACAAAGCCAAATCCACCTTTTAAAGCAAAATCTTGGTAGGACTCAAAATCCCCTTGTAAATCTTGTGACCATTCTTTCTCAGAAAGGCTGTTATAAATACGATTATCAATAGGTACAATATTGTAACCTTCCTCTATATGAGTAACTAGATCATTTAGAAATTCAACTTGAAAATTTGCCTTATCCTTAAAAGAATAGCGAGTAAAAGAAATTAACCCATCTTGCCGATGCAGAAAATTTTGCCACTTAGTGTCTTCTGAGATAATAATCTTATAATCTAAACCATTTTGCCTAACAAAATCTTCCCAAAATCTGGAATCCAACTCCCCTGTTAGGTATAGAAAATTTCAAACATCATAAAAGCTCGTTGTCCTATCACTGTTTCGATAGACAGTTCCGATTTGAGATTTAAGACCATAGAAAACCATATTTTTCTTCCATGTTTTAAATAGTTCCATTATCCCCCATCTTCACCTTCCAATTTCTATAGCTTGTCAGTTCCAATTCTGGAAATCCTCCTAACTCTGCCTTCACCTTCAATACTAAGGGTGAGGCATTTTCTTGGGTCATCTGCTCAATAGGGACCCAAACTGCATTTGCTGAATCATTGCTTCCATCAAGAATCTCCTGAGGAAGGGATTTTTGAGAACCTTCGAAATCGAGGACTATATCATAGAAGGCCATGATATGATGTACTGCGAAGTCTTGCCCTTCTTCTTGAACCAGCACATCATAAATCCTAGGATTTGAATAACGGCTAAGCGTATAGCCTGTCTCCTCCAGAACCTCTCTCTTGAGGGTTTCTGTCAGCCCCTCACCTGGTTCTTGACTACCACCCGGTAGATCAAAACGATGCTGATAAGGTCCTCTCGTTTTATCAATGCAAAGCAATTTCCCGTCTTGAAGACAGATTCCATATACACCAAAGTGATTTTTGATTTCCATATTCCACTCTTTTCTAAAAGTCAAAGATCGCTAGCTCACCTTATCCCTTAAAAGGAAAGAGGCTATAGATTTCATGTTCCTTGATATACTTCTTCAGTATCTCCATATTCTCTTCAATTTTTGCCTGAATATCTGTCTCTTTACAAGTTGACTCAACAATAAATATGAAGACATCGGTCATAAAAAGCTGTATTGAAGTCATTTTTTAACCCTCTCGCATGCAAACATGTGGTAACTCGCTTCTAAGAAGATCCCTTTGCTTTTGATTTGTTCTTCCCGTTGTTAAAAAACGAAGATGTTTCAGACTCTTCAGGTAGCTAACTGTTGTTGCGTAGTTAAAAATAGACGTATCGACAAAATCTAAAAAACGGAGCTCACTAGATGGATGGATAAAATCCAATTCTGGTAATTTTTTATTTGCCGTAAATGAAAGATAGAGCAACTGATTTAAATCTCTAATAAAATTAAAGTTAGGCAACATTACACCATAATCAAAGTGCAGATAACGCATGCCAGTATGAAAAGAAATGTTCTCTATCGTTTCCAAATTTGTCATGGAAGATATCCCTAGAGCTTTCACACAATCATTCTGGGGTAAGATGATCTTTCTTACTTTTCTAGCCCCAACTATTAAAATCTTTTCTACTTGTTCATATTTTGAAAAGTCTAGCACATCAGATTTACTTCCCATCAAGTAAATCACCCTCGTATTGCTAGGTAAAGAAAGCTGGTTAAAATCTACATCTTTCAGCATATCCTCTAGGTTTTCGACAATGTACTTTTGTCTTAATAAGCGATTGATATTGATAAATTCTTTATAAGTCAATGTTTCATCCAATAATGGTGCAATCTCTTCAATAGAATGCAGAGGCTCCATTGCCATTAGATTCTCTCTTTCAGAAAATCCTTTTTTAATGATCTCTAAATATTTATCTAAACTGGTCATTATTCACCTCTTTTCATGAATAAAATGCTTCGTTTTCTATTTTCAACATAAATCATTTTACAATGACACCCTGACTAGAAGACTAAATCATCGCTTGTCGCCAAAAGGTTAAAATCACGAGTCTTCAGAGTATTTTTTCTAAATAAACTATATCCTGCTTGCTCAATCTCGATCAAAAATGACCTTGACTCTGGCTCTACCCGAAGCGTCTAGATATTGCTCTAGTTTCGTAATAGACTCCTCTGAATCAGACAATTGAACAAACAAATCCCCATTGATGGTCATGACATCCTTTGTCGGTAAAAGCATAAGATTCTCAACGCTTGGATCATTCACAATCATTAAGGAAGGGGAATAAATACAGCTTGTAGAGAGGTCTAGATTTCCGAATCGTTCCCTTGCAGAAACAAAAATAGATTCCATCCCACCCTGGGCTTTCAGAACAAATTCCCTCTCAAAAAACGCTTCAAAACTGTCGTAGATCTCGATGACATCCATAGTAATCCCATCTAAATAATAAACTTGATGACTTTGAATGTTCCCATCCTTCAATCTATAAGCGAATTGATCTCCAATAGCAGACATACCAAAAAAATAGTAGTCTGATGCATAATCTCTCCAGACGTCTTTCCATACCTCATCCGAATTCCAGGAATCTAGCGTAATAGCTTGAGCAGAATCTGTACCAAACAAACGATAATAGCCACCATAAAATTCCAAGCCATTGGTCATGGATAGCAAATCCAGGTGAGCTTGAGGAAACTGTCTGGCTTTGAGTTTTTCTAGTTCAAGAGCTGAGGCCCCACTTTCTTGTATAACCAGATCCTCACAACATTTTAAAAAATTCTTCATTTTCATTTGCTTCTCATCTCTTCATCTTTGGCTTTAGCCAAGCATAAATTCAATAAAGTCTTTTCGATAGGCTTCAGGAAGTTGCTCCTCGATAATAGCCATGATTCCTGTTAAAAAACCTTCTTTATAGTCCGACAAGTCCTCATCAATGTAGATGTCATTCTCAAACTTGGTGATTTCTAGCTTTTTCATCTGACTATAAGTAGACAAGAAAGTAGATAAAGAGGGGCTTAAGCAATAGAGCTTGGAATTCCCAGGAATCTTGCCAAATACAGGACTAAGCTCGCTAGTTAGATCACAAAAAATTGGCTCATCCCCCATCATGTGAGCAAAAACCACATAACTCTCTTTCCAGCTAGTATCCTGCCATCCTTCTGATGCAGCTTCACATAGAGGGAGAGGAATTAGAGCAAGATCATAGGGAGCTCCTCTAAAATAAGCTTCTTCATCAAAGTCTAAATGCTGGTAAAAGTCTTTTACTTGACCAGACAAATCTAGCTTTTCGATATGGAGACAGTCACTAGTAAATACAAGCTCTCCTAAGCCCTTGTTTCTATGATAGACTTCTACAAATTCCTTCAACAAATTGAACATCATTATTAGACTCCTCTCACATTTTTGGGATTATATTTGGCTATTTTCAACTGACGATTACGTATCATTCTGACCGCTAGCGACAGCCTGAGCCCAAATTCGTTCAAATTCCTCTTGACTAATCTTGATGGAGTCTGATAGATCCAACTCATCTTTTCGACCATCATAGAGTAGAAACCCTACTTCTGGAACATAATCCTGTAGGCAAGAGGAAGCATAAGAGTTCCCATTCAAAACGTTAATTTGTCGACTTGCACGCTGACCAGTAAACTCTGTATAGATAACTCCTAGGCCTGTCATAAACTCACTATTGCCATAATAATAATATTCTTTTTCACACATTAGAATCTTCCTTTACCATTTGTCTCTCCAAGAATGGCATTCTTTCCTTTTTGCCTCTTTCATCGACTAATTCTATATTCATTTTCAATTTATAGAATCTACGGGCTCTTAGATTTATTCTCCAAGACTCTCACTTCTACTTTATCCTCCGCTAAATGGAGATCCAGTACTTTTTCCTGGTCTTGAAAGAAAAGTGTCAGGTCTCTGGTAGAAAATTCAGTAGAATAAGAGGGCAAAAAGTCATCCAAAGACTCCATTTGAAACAAGACGTAAACTGGTGAAAACTCCCAAAAAACTAGGATAAACTGACTACTATTGCCAACTAGACTTTGAATTGACCTACTTAGATCTTTAGTCGCAAGGTCAACAGGAACCTCATAAAGGCAAGGAAGCGGAGAGTCTATAGGATTCAACTCCCCAGCATACCAAGCAATTTCTTTAGGTTTATCGGTCAGAAAATGGACATCCTTAATCCCCTTCAACTGATTGATTCGTTTTTCTACTTTTAATAAAGATAATCTCTTTTTTAAGTTACTCATTGTTCTTGCTCCACCATTCTGAAACAGAAATTTTGCTCACAACCTCATTCTCTTTATCCAACAGATATAGGAAGTTACCTTTCGCTTCCAGTCTACCAAGTTTGGCCCCATAATCCATCTCGTGAGCAGAGCAGGATTGAATCAACTGACGGATGCTCTTGTCCTTGTGCTCTATCTTCCAAAACAAATCCACCTTATCCAGCTGATGCTCCACTTGAATGGAATAGGTCGTGGATTGGATCTTCTTTCTTTTCCACTCCCAGCTATTTTCGTAATCGTTTTTCTCTATTTCATTGACTACATCCTCTATCAAGGAGCATGGAATAGAGAGCTCCTCAAACACGCGCTTTACCCCTTTTAGAAAGGCCTCTAAGAGCAGCTTTTTCTGTTCCAATGGACTCGAGCTTTCATAGCTAGAAAAATCAAATAAGACCTGAACAGTATAGACGCCAAGTAGGTTCATGATAGCTGGATTGCTAATCGTATCTACACATTCTACGATGATTTTCCAACAATCCTGGGTTATAACTGGTTTGAAAAGCCGTTCTACCATAGAGGTCATACATTTGGATTCATATACGAACGCTCTTCGAAGGTCTTTCCAATTCTGTCGATAGTCCTTAATTCTAGCTTCCTCGTAAGTTAGCGTAGCTGAGTCCATCAGCTCCTCAATCCTCTGTTGATTTTCCACATAGGGCTTATCTAATTCAAAATACTGTAACTTCATATTCGTGGTCTCGTAGTTTTTTTCTTGTAGAAAGGTCTAGCCTTAGGTCAAGGTCTAATATTTGTGCTCTTCCTTCACTTTTTCCCATAGTTGTGGTGTCCCTCCTAGCAATGGAGGATTGTTTGATCATCCAGAATCTCCGCAAATAAGCTAAGAATACATCTTTAAGTATCAATCTTCACAGGACCAATCTCAGCAATTCTAACTAGGTCAGAAGAACCCGATAACATCACATCATTTTGGTTTATAAAATTGAATTCAACCTTATTCTCTAAAAAGAGCAGTTCCAGTTGTCCCTTCACCTTATGAATCCCCTTAGAATAAAAATGGATTTCATCTAAATTAAAAAATTCTAAATTAATTTTTATGGCATTAAATGCACTTTTCTGCCACTTTTCAGGGAAGTTAGTTGGGAAATCAAATACATAAAGGACAAGATCTAATTTGTAATCGTAACATAACACAGTATCAAGAAAAACATTCTTCAAGTCCAAATCACCATCAAACAAATGAATAATCTTTTCCTTCCCCACTGCTTTTTCAAACCATTTCACAAGATGAACTCCTTTTTAAAAATGAATATAAGTCTTCTTTTTAAGATTCATTGTTTCCCTCTTTAAGGAGATGGTAACTTCTCTCTTTAAGTAGATCTTAGAATAGCCTAATCCTCCTGCCGTCCTTTCCTTTGGATACATCCTCAATGATTGTATTTATATGTACTTCATTAAATTGACGGGAAAAGTCTACAATTTTCTGGCGATTCTGTTCTGGATATAGATAAGATGCAGCCAAAATGAACATAAACGGAGAGATTGTTCCTCTTATATTTTCCAAATAAACATCCTTGGTGATAAAGGTCATGATCTTCTCAAAATCATCATCTTTCAGCACAATCTTTCTCATATAGAGTGCTGCACAAGCACCTGCAGCTTGCAATAAGTTATTCGATTCCAAGGACTCATAAACAAAAGACAAGTTCTCTGTTTCTAAATTTTCTAGATAAGCAATCGCTACTGCTAGAGAGCGATAGGTTACAGGGGTTAGGATGTCTCTCAGCAGTAATGACTTGAGATAGGGGACTTCTTCTGTGCAATCCGTTGCAGCCATGGCGTAGAGCAAGTACATTTGTGATTCCCATGATTTAGGCTTTTCCATCTCCCCTTCCAAGGCCTGATGCAAGAATGGTCCATATCCTTTTAGTCTGCCTCTTAAAATTTTTTTCGCTGCCTTTTTTACCAAGGGCGTTCGTCCTGAAGTTAACTCATCTACATAGTCCATCTCAAACTCCTTTATTTCCTCTGCTTGCCAGTTCTTCTTCCAAGATTCTGTTATAAACTATACTTCCGACACAGGCTTCCCAGTCCAGCTCCTCAACTTCTTCCCTAGAAAAAATCTTAGGTTCTATCCTACCATCTAGCCAGACCTTCCCAAAGTGAGGACCATTTGGATCTCCCCACTTAAAGGCTAAATCCTTGAAATGGCTTGGATCAAAATCCGCTTGATGACCAATTATCTGCCAAAACCATACTGGACTTCGATCAAACAAGGTGTAGGAGTCTACAATGATGGGCTTACCTATAAATTGAGCACGACTTAGCTCCTCAACTGTTATAGTAGGACTTGCTTGAAAGATATCGAAAAATTGAATGACATGACCAACATTCACTTTTCCAAGGATTTGACCAAATACAAACATTTCCTCCGAAAATTGATAGCAAAAAATATCACCAATTTTAATAAATCGAAGTTTTGTTCTTGGCTTTTCATTCCACTCACGAATCTTTATCTGGGGCAATTTTTTCTCCATAATTAATTCCTACTGCTCTTTATTTAAGATATGAAAGAGATCATCTCTTAGAACGATTCCATCATCTTCTATCAAATAGGCCATGTGCTCCCAGAAAGGAACTTCTTGTTCAAGGGGCTTTTCTAAGGCAAGTACTTGATCCTTCAAGTTTGCTGCAATCTCTTCGACTTCATCTTGCTCAATCTCATAAAACTTTGCTTTCAAAAGAAAGATGCTTGATAGAAAGAGCGAATAAGAGGAAACAAAAGTATGTAAGGAAGAATTGACATAAACTCTATCTTCTTGAAAAATTTCCCTTCCTTCTTGATTGCAAAGTAAGAAGACCTGCCCCTGTTCTCTAATCACAAAGGCACCTAAAAAACACTGGCCAAAAAGCCTATAGCTCTCCTGATTTTTCCTTAGTTCGACTAGTTCATTAGCTAGTTTGACAAAAGAAAATCCCATTTTGGAATAATCCTCTAAATATGCCAAAAGGTTGAAACGGGCTTCATCCAAACTAAATGGTTCCTCCTCTGTAGGCACCACACAAAAGCCGTGCTCCTTCACTAATTCATTGATATTGACTGTCATTTTTCTCCTTATCACTATCAGTCATTGAATACCATTTCTCTAATCGGCCTAGCTAATCATCAAAAGGCATAAAGCTATCATGTTGCTGATAATAATTTAAAGCATCGACCAAGTCTTGGGGACTTGCATCTGGCTTTTCCTCAAGTGCGACTGCAAGAACATCAATCAACTGCTCTCCATAGTAGACTAGTTGCAGATCTTGCTCCGCTACATCCGTCGGGTAGACATCAGAGTCTTCCACGACATCCGGATAATCGGATACCCAATAGAGCCTAGCTAGTGCCAGTTCTCCATCTTCCTTGCCATAGAGGCAAAAATCATCTGATACTAATTGATCTACGCGCACCTGCTCAATTATCTGCTCTAGTGAAAGTTCTTGATGTTTTCGCATCCCGTCTCCTTTTTAATCTCACTCTTCAACAAAAGAGTTCAAAAATTCCTCAAAAGAAGCCCATAGACCGTAGATCTCAGCTTTTTCTTCTAAGACATAGAAATAAACCTTGCCATAATCCTCTGCCCTTAGAGAAAGAGCATAATTGCCAGAACCAGGATCATAGGCGAAATGAAGAAGGTCTGTTGCCTTAAATCCCTCAGGTACCACCTCATCGTCAAACCAGGTAAGTGACTTCTTGATCTCCTCCAGTGAATCAAAGGAATTGAAAGGAAAGAGATGACGGTCATCGTGGACACCCCTTACTTGGGGCTGACCACCGTTGTACTTGAGATAAAGATCCTTCATGGCTTCCGGCAATTTCTTTCCAAGAATCTCCTCAAATTGTAAAAAATCTTCGCTTGAAATCGCTGGATCTGTGTCTGTTAATACTAGCATCCCGTCTCCTTTTGAGTCTCTCTTCCCAAAGGCTTTTTTTATTTGACCTCCATATTACAGGTCCCTTTTAGGCTATCATACCATAAGATTCCTTTTCCATAAAGCTAAAATAGAAAATGAGCCCAGCGGTTCTACTAGACTCATTTCATTCTTATTATTTTACTTTTTTCAGCCCTTACTTCAAACTCCAACCACCATCAATGGTCAAGATTTGCCCTTGCATGGCAGACGCCTTCCCACTAGCCAAAAAGAGGCTGACTTCGGCTACTTCCTCTGGCTCAATCCAGCGCTTGATCGGCGTCTCACTGGCTACCCAGTCAGCCAAGCCACCTGGTTCAAAATCCGCTGCGGTCATGCCTGTTTTGACGGCTCCTGGTGCGATGCCAAAAACCTGAATCCCAGCTTCTGCATAATCCAGGGCCAACTGCTTGGTAAAACCTGCTAGAGCATGCTTGGAGGAAGTATAAGCGTGACCGCCACCTCCCGCTAGGCTAGAAGCAATGGAGCACATATTGATGATGATCCCTTGCTTTTTCTCCAACATTTGAGTCAGATAATGCCGTGTCAGCTCTACCGGAGTCACATAGTTGATCTCAAAGATCTCCTGAATCTCTTGAGCGCTTTGCTCAAGGAGTGGTTTGTAATCATCCAAAACTCCAGCTGTATTGCACAAGACATCGACCTCTGGACACCAATCAAAAATCGGCGTCAAATCAAGAGTCAAGTCCCGCTGCAAGAAGTGAACATCACCCGACAACTGGGGATCCGCTCCCTGGTCCACTCCATAGACCTGGTAGCCCTTTTCAAGAAAGAGGCGAGCTTGAGCCAGACCAATCCCTGAACTCACTCCCGTGATCAATACACGTCTAGTCATGCACTTCTACCCAATCTGTCGCTAAGACATCACAAGGTGTCGGACTCCACATAGAGAAGCCTTCACCTTCACCAGAAACGTTAATGAGGAAATAAGGGGTCACTTCCAGAGCCACTCCATTTTGCTCGATGGTATCAAACAGCTGGACATAGTTCTCTGCACCACCCCAACCAGTACGTACATATTTCTTTTTTGCCTTTAGTCCAGGCAAGATTTCTTCAAATGTCATGATCTTCTCCTTTGCTTCATACTCCCTTTCATTATAACAAAAATCAAGCTTTCTCGTTGCTTTTCAACAGCAAAAAGGAGGAGCTTCCTCCCCCTTTTCACTCTATTCGGCATGTTCTGTCTTGTTCTTTTTCAAAGCGCGTATCGTGAACCAATAGTAAATCATCAATCCGATAACGATGATCACCGTCGGCAAAATGATAGTCATGCTGGAATTCTGAATCCCTTGGGCCAAAGTCCAGCGATGCAAGAATCCCACTACTAAGAAGGACAGAATAGGAAAGATGAAGGCACGAGCAAACTCCTCTTTCCACTGCCAGAGGATAAGTCCTGCACTAGCCCCTGTCATCAGGAAGGTATCCCATGGACTAGGTACCGTCAACCAACCTAAAGCTGGCAAGAAACGGACCCCTACTATTTCACTGATGAAATAGATCCCAAGGACGAGAACGAATGCCACATAGATTGCTTTTTTTGACTTCTCTTCTGCAAAAATGAGGCGACGAAGGAGATAGAATAGTAACCCAACAGCCAAAAGTCCCAAAATACTATCCGTTAGATAGACCAGGGGCTTGAGAACCAGGACTGCTTGCGAGGCAAAATCACTTAAGAGGCGATAAAAAATGACAATTCCCGAGACAATCGCCCCATACTTCAGAACAGACCGCGTGGATTCTTTAGGCATATTTTCGATGATTTGGTCTGCCATTCCCTTGGGATCCTGTCCAAAATAGTCCTTGGCTGTCAATCCATCACCGCTTGCTTGCGAAAAATCTAGCGCTAGATTATAGACCTGCTCTCTTAATGCTTTCTCCTCATATAAGAAGCCGGCAAAATTGAAATAATCCCAGAGATCTTGGAAATAAGCTTGGTCCTCTTGGCTAAAGGTTTGAACCAAAGCCTGCGTTTCTTCATAATAAATAGCTGATGTCATGATGTTTCCCCCTTTCTTTGGAGACGAAATACAATGAAGGACAAGACTAGTCCTATCAGAGGGAGTAGCCAGCGTAATAAATTAGCAGTTCCTGGATTCACAAAGCGAACACAGCATCCAGTTACAAAGAAAGTCACACCCATGACCAGTAGGCTAACAACAAGCCGTCCCTGATTTCTATAGGTCATGATCGTAAATCCAAGAAGAACCAGAAAAGCCATAACAATCGCCCAAGCATCTGGCAAAAGGATACTTCGATTCAGACTCAAATGGTCAGAAAACACGCGCTCTATCCTAGGAGACAGGATCAAGCTAATCACACTGATAACAAGAGCCCAAGGCCACTTGATTTCCCCATAGCTCTGCTTGGACCAAAGCCACATCATAAATTGACTGTACACAAAGAAAATAAGTAGATCTAGCAGGTATGTTAAGGGAGCAATCACTAGTGGCAGCATCCAGGCAAAATCCATTACAAACCGCATGCCAACGAAAATCGTTCCAAGAATCAAGAATAACCCCACACAAGAACCTAGCCTGCGTCTAGGTAACTCCGAGAGAACTTGGTCCATCATGGCCCTTGGATCCTTTCCAAAATAATCCACTGCCCGATTGCCCTCTTTCTCAGCAACTTTTAAATCGCAAACCATATTGTAGAGCTGTTCACCCAGTAGCTCATCATCATAAAAATAAGACTTCACTCCAATATAAGCTATCATTTTTTTCATATAGGATTGATTGTCCTTATTCAGGTGCATCAATTCGGCTGACATTTTTTCTGTATAATCTTCGATCATGCTTCCCCCTCCTTTTTCACGCGTTCTACTTTAATGACCAGATCCTGCCACTGGTTCCAAAATTCCTCTAGGCGCTCTCTTCCTTCCATGGTTAGAGAGAAATATTTGCGATCAGGTCCATCCGGAGAGGGCCTCATCTCTCCTACGATGACTCCTTGCTTCTCTAGCTTCTGAAGCAAGGGATAAACGGTCCCCGCAACGATCTTATCGAAGCCGGTTTCCTTGAGACTTTGGATCAATTCATAGCCATAAATAGATTTTTTTGAAATAATTTCTAAAACACAACCTTCCAGGACACCCTTGAGCAATTGCGACTCTTTCATTCTGCTCCCCCATTCTATACCGCCTCTTTTCGGCTAGTTTGTTTTACATACTAGTACTTTCATTGTTAGTATACTCCTCCTTAGCTAGTTTGTAAAGCATAATAGTTAAAAATACTGCATGAAACTCGATAAATACGAACATTATGACTAAATATACAATTAATTTCAAATAAAATTTGCTTTTTATAAAAAAAGGTGTATAATAATACAAAATCTTTATTAAAGGAGATAAGTGATGAAAAAATCTAAACTAGCTTTCCTTGCAGGTGTCACGGCTGCTTCAGCCCTGTTCCTTGCTTCTTGTGGATCATCTGCAAAGTCTTCTCAGACAAACACTTTTTCATACGTGTATAGCACTGATCCAGACTCTTTGAACTACCTCCTTTCAAACCGTTCAACAACAAGTGATGTCACAACCAACTTAGTAGATGGACTTTTTGAAAACGACCAATACGGTAACTTGGTCCCTGCACTAGCGGAAGATTGGTCTGTTTCTAAGGATGGATTGACTTATACTTACAAACTTCGTAAAGATGCAAAATGGTATGACTCAGAAGGGAACGAATATGCAGACGTCACTGCACAGGACTTCGTCACTTCTCTGAAATACGTAGCGGACAACAAGTCAGATGCCCTCTACTTGGTTCAAAACTCAGTAGCCGGCCTGGATGACTATGTCACTGGTAAAAATACGGACTTCTCTAAAGTTGGAGTCAAAGCCGTTGACGACCATACCCTTCAATACACCTTGGCTCAACCTGAGTCTTTCTGGAATTCTAAATTGACAACTTCGACCATGATGCCTGTCAATGAAAAATTCCTCAAATCAGCAGGTAAAGACTTTGGTAGCGTCAAACCTTCTGGAATCCTCTACAACGGTCCTTACTATTTGAAATCCTTCACTTCAAAATCGTTGATGGAGTTCACCAAGAACGAGAACTACTACGACAAAGACAATGTGAAGATCGATGATATCAAATTGACCTACTTCGATGGTTCTGACCAAGACTACCTAGCTCGTAACTTCTCTGATGGAAACTTGACAACTGCGCGTCTCTTCCCAACGAGCTCAACCTTCAGTACCATTGAGAAAAAATTCAAGGACAATATCGTTTATTCACCACAAGATGCGACTGTCTACTATGTTTACTTCAATGTAAACCGTCAAAACTACGGTCATACTGAGAAAACAACAGACGACCAGAAGAACCAAACCAAAACAGCTCTTCAAAACAAAAACTTCCGTCAAGCCATCAACTTTGCCCTTGACCGTACTTCACTAAGTGCCCAATCAAACGGGAAAGATGGGGCTAGCAAAACCCTTCGTACGCTTCTTGTACCTCCAACATTTGTGCAAGTAGACAACAAAGACTTCGGTACTGTTGTTGAAGAAAAACTTGCTGCAACAGGAGATGATTGGAAGGATGTCAGCCTTGCTGATGCACAAGATAGCATGTTCAATGCGAACAAGGCTAAAGCACAATTTGCTAAAGCCAAAGAAGAGCTCCAAGCGCAAGGTGTTCAATTCCCAATCCACATCGACTACGTGGTTGACCAGTCTTCTGCTAGCATTGTGCAACAAGCTGATTCAATGAAAGACTCCATCGAAAAAACATTAGGAAAAGAAAATGTTGTCGTGGATGTTCAGAAATTGTCTACGGAAGATGCGGACAATGCAACCTACTTCGCTCAAAGTCCTGATCAAAAAGACTTTGATATGGATATCGCTGGTTGGGGACCTGACTTCCAAGACCCATCTACTTACTTGGATATCTTCAATCCAGTCGATGGTTCAGCCTTAGCAGGAATGGGAATCAATCCGGCAGCTGACCAAGCCCTAATTGAAAAACTAGGTTTGAACGAGTACAAACAACTATTGGATGATGCCAATGCAGAACAATTGGATACCAAAACTCGTTACGAAAAATATGCTGTTGCTCAAGCTTGGTTGACAGACAATGCCTTTGCACTTCCTGTCTACTCTAAAGGTGCTGTTCCTTCTATCACGAAGATTAAACCATTTACAAAAGCCTTCTCCTTGATCGGTATCAAAGACGGTTCTAGCTACTACAAGTACATGGAACTACAAAGTGATACAGTCACAACTGCCGATTACGACAAAGCTTATAAGAATTGGTTGAAAGAAAAAGAAGAATCAAACAAAAAAGCACAAGAAGAACTTGCAAAACACGTGAAATAATCACGATAAAAACACCGGGGATGTAATCCTCGGTGTTTTAAAATGTAGACAACTTGTTCCTTTATATAGAACAAGTTAGGAACACATAAATAATTAAGATAATACATCCAATTAGTTCATTCAAGCATACACTGAAACTTTCCGCCGTGAGAAAAGTGCTAGAAACATTCTTGTTTCTAGCACTCGGGAGTTTTGAAACGTTAGGTTCAAAACTAAGTCATGGAACTTCCTAGAAGTTCGCTGATGTCCGTACTCACCTAAGGAAAGTTTCAAGGTGAGCTTTATCTACACCTATTTTCCTAAGCTTCCATCGTATCGAACGCTATCTCACGACAATCTTCCGATAACTTCTAGAAGTCAGTAGAAAGACGAGAACATAAGAGATGAAAAAGACAGCACAAATGGAAAGAGTTGTTTGAAGGACCAGTCCCGCATTGGTCGCTCCTAAGATGGCAACGATTTTTGCAATCATCTTGTAGGCTACTCCTAGGTACAGGAAGGAGAAGAATAATGGAAGGAAAAAGACGGTGAGAATTTGTTTTCGAATGGTGGTGCCGGTTTGTTTTTTGTCCAATCCTACTTGTTGCAAGATCACAAAATTATCCCGATCCTCATGACCCTCTGAAATCTGTTTGTAGTAAATGACGAGTACTGTAGCTAATAGAAAGATGACTGATAGGAAAATCCCGATAAAGAGGAGAGTCCCTGCTGTTTCACGCCACTCCTTCTCTATACTGTATCGTTCATATCCACCAAAATAAGTCGCACCATATTGACTCATTTTGTCTGTCGAATACAGCTCTTTGGTCACGCCACCAGTAAAATCTTTGTTGTCTTTATTTTTGGCATTAATAGAGAATTCTAAATTCTTATCAACTTTTAGACCCAGTTGGTTCAAGTCAGGAAGAACAAGGTACAAGCCCATTTGGTGTTGAAACAAGGCGTTTTGTGGGATCTTCCCTTGGATAAAGTTGGAGTCTAGTTTTTGTTTAATCGTGAAGGTCTTCCCATTGATTTCTAATTGTGCGTCTAATCTTCCAGGATACTGATACCCATAGGCTAGGATTTCATTTTCCCCAAGCTCAACTTTTTGACCCGTCAGTTGCTCGTAAGTTGCCTGATCAAAAAAGTAGACTGTTCCCTCTGTCTTCATCTCCTGACCAGCTTCTTGATAGGACTGCTCAAACACCTCTAAGCTCCTTCCATCAATCTTTCGAATTTCAGCAGACCAGTATGTTGTCTGTGCCACCTGATAATCTGATAGATGTGTCGCATCGGCTGTTTTCTTAATTTGAGCTTGAACATCTTCAATAACCGTTTCTGTCTCAGCATCTGAAGGCATATGCCCCACACTAATCATGTAATCCGAAGGGTAAACAGTATCTAGGTAATTCTGCCCTCCAATAAAGATATTGAGCGACCCGGTTAAGGTGACCAAGACCATGGTGGAAAGAATACTAATGGTCGCGAGGCCCGCTGCATTTTTTCGCATCCGAGCTATTAAGTTAGAGACAGATATAAAATTCTCTGGCTTGTAATAGTAGGATTTCCGACCTTTGAGAAATCTTAAGAAGGTAATGGATCCTGCGTTGAATAAGAGATAAGTCGCTAGAATGACCAAGATGACGGCAATAAAGAATCCTTGGACAGCCGCAACCGGACGCTCAACGGTTAGCGCTATATAAAAAGCAATTCCTAAGAGCCCTAGTCCTAACAGAGTTTGAACCAGCAAGAAGCGTCCCTTCTTCTCCCCTGCCTTTTTCTGTTGCATGAGGTGGAGGGAACTGTAGCGCAAGAGACGGAAAGAATTCAACAAAAGAATGAGTCCAAAAGCTAAGGCTAACCCAAGTAAAGTGTTAAGAACAGCCCCTATCTGGAAGGTTGATTGAATGACGACTGGTAGCCCCATACATTTTAGGAGCAAGGCAAAAATCAAGCGATCAAACAAGAGTCCCAAGCCCAGTCCTATTCCAACTGTGAGAACATAGAAGGAGAGCAATTCCCATAAGGTCATGACGAGAAGGTGCTTCTTCTCCATCCCCAAAACACTGTACAAGCCCAGTTCTTTGGAACGATTTTTCATGACATAGCCATTGGCATAAGCCACTAAAATGATGACGACTAATTGGACAACGAAACTACCAAAACCAAGAACAGTTCTCGCCGCTCCCCCTCCGTAAGAATCCTCTAAATGAGGGGTCGATGACAAGGCGATAAAACTATAAAGGATCATGGTCGTTAAAATAACAGCCAAGGCAAAGGGATAATAGAGCTTGCGATTTTGTTTGAGGTTGGAAAGAGCTAATTTACTTGTTAATTTAAACATCACGATCCTCCTTTCCCGCCATGACCGTCAGGGTATCTGAGATTTCTTGGAACATCTGACGCTCTGTCTTTTCTCCGCGGAAGATCTGGTTGTAGAGAATCCCGTCCTTGATGAAGAGCACGCGCTTGGCTCGAGCTGCCGCTGCGGTTGAGTGGGTCACCATGAGAATGGTTTGCCCTATGGTATTGATATCTTCAAAGACATCTAGCAAAGCTGCAGAAGACTTGGAATCCAGCGCCCCTGTTGGCTCATCGGCCAAGAGGATTTCAGGTGAGGTGATGATGGCCCGTGCTACGGCCACCCGTTGTTTTTGCCCACCAGAGATTTCGTAGGGATATTTTTCAAGCAGTTGGTGAATGCCCAACTCTCGACTGACGCTATCGACCTTGCTCATCATTTCCTTGACTGGTCTACGAGAAAGGACGAGAGGCAAGAGGATATTGTCCTTGACAGACAAGGTATCGAGCAGGTTGAAGTCTTGAAAAACAAAGCCTAGTTTTTCCCGACGGAAGCTGGACGCATCCTTGTTTTTGATGGTCGAGGTGTCCATGCCATTGAGGTAGACCCGCCCTTCGGTCGGCTGGTCCAGCATGGCCAGGATATTGAGGAGGGTCGATTTCCCAGATCCTGATTCCCCCATGATGGCGACGTATTCACCCTTCTCAACGGTGAAGTGAATGTCCTTTAAGGCTTCAACCTGGGTTCCTTGAAAGCGGGTTTTATATATTTTTTTCACATGTTGTACATCTAATAAGGCCATTTTCATTCTCCATTTCCATCCGGTTATATGATTGACATCCATAAAACTTTTTTACACCTCTATTGTAACGATTTGGAGAGAGTTCTACAATAAGCTAACCTTTCATTTTTAGCCTGATTTCTTACATTTCTGTAAGGTATTAAAAAACTAGCTTCCTTGCGGGAGCTAGTTCCTTCTTATAAAGCTGTGATGGCTGTGATCAAACCAAAGATGATCCCTGGTGCATTAGCTGCAGCAAGTGGGATATCGCGTTCTTTTTTAAAGAGTCCGTAATAGACCCAAAGGCTACAGTTGATAGCGGCAACTAAAGGTTGAACAAAGTTTCCTTTGTGACCAGCGAGGTTATCCATGATTTGTGGGAAGTAAGACACATACATCATCACTGACATAAAGGTCGCAACCCAACCAAGAATTTTCATTTGTTTTTCATTCATATTCAAAATACCTTTCATTTTTTAAGTACGCACTATTCTAGCGCTTGCCCTCTTAAAATTCAAGTGCTTTTTTCAAATGTTACTGAACTGTAAAGTGTCACAATCTTGTGATTTTGCAGGAAGATGGATTTCTCTTCGAGAGAGTCTTCTCTCTAGTAATTATTTTAGACACTTTGTCTAATTTTTTTGCAAATATAATCATTTTCATCTTGAATAGCATGCAAATTAATTGCATTATCTTCCTATTTATGCTATTTTGATACACAGAGGTAAAATTTTATGAATAAACAAAAAATCAACCAAATCGTTGGCTCGATCGGTGCCTTTATTGGGATTATCGTTTTCATTGCCTACATCCCACAAATTATTGCTAATTTACAGGGAAATAAGGCCCAACCTTTCCAACCCTTGTCAGCTGCTATTTCTTGCTTGATCTGGGTCATTTATGGTTGGACAAAGGAACCTAAAAAAGACTGGATTTTGATCATTCCGAATTCGGCAGGTGTCATCCTAGGAGGATTGACTTTCCTTACATCACTTTAATAGAAAGCGAACAAAGACTGAACTCGACTGGTTCAGTCTTTTTTATATCCCTTTGAAAAGCAAAAACAATCGCTGTCGATTTTCGCACAAAAGCCCGCCATGAGCGAGCTTAAAAAGTTGACAATTTTTACTTTGAATAACCTAATCTGGACTATTGTGCAAAAATATCCAAATGATTTCTAATTATTATTTAGAGTATATTGAAACTTTCTGCTGTGAGAAAAGTGCCTGAAATAATCATGTTTCAGGCACTCGGAATTATTGAGACCTTAGGCTCAATAATTAGTCATGGAACTTCTTCGAAGTTCGCTGACGTCCGTACTCACCTAAGGAAAGTTTCTAATTTGATTCGAGCTTCTTTTTCTTATATCTGCACAATCTTACGGTAGCTCCGAGAGGTGATCCAAAAGACGATCAGGTAGGTGATGAGAAAGACGGCGCAGACACTGAGGGTCACGACGAGGACTTGGCCACTATTGATGACACCGAGCACTTTGAGAATGAGTCGGATCATATGGTAGGCAAAGGCCAGGTGAATAAAGGCAAAGATGAGAGGGAGGAAAAAGACAGTCCGTACTTGACGGTTGATGGTCCGTTTGACCTCATCTTCATCAAGCCCCACCTGTTGGAGGATGACGAAGCGGTCACGGTCTTCATAGCCTTCAGAAATTTGCTTGTAGTAGATAACGATGACTGTTCCTACCATAAAGATCAGTGACAAGAAAATCCCGATAAAGAAGATGCCACCAAAGAGGCTATTCATCTCTGCCACATCATTGGCACGGTTACCTCCATAGACAAATGTTCCTTGGCCCTGTTGGCTACTCAATTCATCGATCATTTTGTCATAACTAGCTGCTAGCTTGAGTTGCTGGTCTTCACCAACATTGACATTGAAGCCACCATAGATATTGGTATAGATGGCAAGATTTGGAAATTGGGCGATAAAGGCTGAGAGATCTGGCACGATTAGATAATTGAAATCCTCTGTTAGCAAATTGAACTGATTTGGAACATGATCAGTGATAAAATCCTTGCTCACTTCTTCCTTGACTTGGAAGTCCTGCCCATTGATGGTAAACTGCTTTTGCCCTTTGAGAGCCTCGTTATGGGCAAAGAGAAGGACTTGGTTGCCAGTCAGATCGACCTCTTCTCCTGTCATCTGCTCATAGCTGGCTGCATCAAAAACTAGAAAGACTGTTTTAGGATTGACCTTGCGTTCGTCAGCTGGATAGACGGTGAAATCCGTTCCCTTTTGTGATTTAACCCCAAAGTTGGCATAGGTCATCAGGTCACGATTCTTGATCTCAAGCTGGTGCTCAGAGGCAAATTCATCAAATTTCTGATTGATCTGCTCCAAATCCACCCCTTTTCCTTGGACAGAGAAATCATGGGGAGCCATGATTTTCTTGACCATTTCGCCACCGACATAGATGTTGGTGGCAGCAGAGATCGTCACCAGCACCATGGTCGAGAGGATGGCAATGGTCGCAAGGCCCACCGCATTTTTCTTCATGCGATAGATAAGGTTAGAGACCGAGATCATGTTGTTGGGTTGGTAATAATAGTTCTTCTTTTTCTTAAGAAGATGCAAGAAGACGGTGATCCCCGCATTAAAGAGTAAGTAGGTCCCGATCATAACCAAGACAACGGCTAGAAAAAAGATCAAAATCGCAGACATGGGGTCTTTGACTGACAAAGCCAGGTAGTAGCCAAAACCGAGAGAGGCTAAGCCCAGGATGGTTTGGGGCCACAAGAAGCGGGCTTTCTTTTCACCACTAGCCTTCTCACGCGTCAATTGCAGGGCATTCAAACGGAGAATGCGCCAAGCATTGAGAAAAACTAAGAGGCCAAAGATGAGACCAAAGGTGACAAAGACCAAGACCACAATCCCAGGTTGGAAGGTGGATACTAGCTGAACCTTCATCTTCATCAGTTTCAAGAGAAAGGCAAAGATCAGCTTGTCAAAGAGAGCCCCGATCAAGACACCGGCTGAGACAGTCACAAAGCCAAAGATCAAGAGTTCCTTGAAGATCATGCTGATGAGATGGCGTTTCTCAAGGCCTAGCATACTGTAAATTCCCAACTCCTTGGAGCGGTTTTTCATGACAAAGCTATTGGCATAGAGCACGATGATAGCCCCCGCAACATTTACCACGAACAGTCCCAATCCAAGGGTGAAGAGTATGGGAGATCCCCCTCGAAGCTTAGAAATGTTGGGATTAAAGGTCAAGGAGTCAAAGAGATAGGAGATGGTCACTGCGAGAATGACCGCAATCGCAAAGGGATAATAGAGCTTGCGGTTCTTGATCAGATTGGAGCAAGCTAATTTAGTGGTTAATCGAAACATCTACTCCACCTCACTTGCCATGACTGTCAGAGTATCTGAGATTTCTTGGAACATCTGACGCTCTGTCTTTTCCCCGCGGAAGATCTGGTTGTAGAGAATTCCGTCCTTGATAAAGAGCACGCGCTTAGCCCGAGCAGCCGCTGCGGTTGAGTGGGTCACCATGAGAATGGTTTGCCCCATGGTGTTGATATCTTCAAAGACATCTAGCAACGCAGCTGAAGACTTGGAATCCAGCGCCCCTGTTGGCTCATCGGCAAGGAGGATTTCAGGTGAGGTGATGATAGCCCGTGCTACGGCTACCCGTTGTTTTTGCCCACCAGAGATTTCGTAGGGATATTTTTCAAGCAGTTGGTGGATGCCCAATTCCCGACTGACGCTATCGACCTTAGTCATCATTTCCTTGACTGGTCTGCGAGAAAGGACCAAGGGCAGAAGGATATTGTCCTTAACAGACAAGGTGTCGAGCAGATTGAAGTCTTGAAAGACAAAGCCTAGTTTTTCGCGACGGAAGCTCGAAGCGTCCTTGTTCTTGATGGTTGAGGTGTCTATATTATTTAGGTAAACCCGCCCTTCCGTCGGCTGGTCCAGCATGGCTAGGATATTGAGAAGGGTCGATTTCCCGGATCCTGATTCCCCCATGATAGCCACGTACTCACCCTTTTCCACGGTGAAGTGGATATCCTTTAAGGCTTCAACCTGCGTTCCTTGAAAGCGGGTTTTGTAGATCTTTTTGATATGTTGAACATCTAGTAATGACATACTTTTCTCCTTTTACTAGTAGATCAAGAAAAATTCTTGGGTTTGTTGCAGGACTTGGAGACCAAATTCCGTCTTTTCCAGATCGGTTTTCTTATTTGGTTTTTTAATCTTTTTGGGTTCTTTCATCCATTTCAAGAGTTTCATTTTCTTGACCTCCTTCATTTGATGAGACTATTGTATAAAAAATAAAAGGTGGTCACCATAACCTAACCTTTCATTTTTAAAATTAAATCTTACATTTTTGTCATTTTTAAATAAAAGAGGACCTTAGGGAGAGAAACATTAGATACCGACGAATTCCCTTAATCCATCACCAACTTCTTCTCTTCAAAGCGAATGGCAACAGTCGTCCCTTGCCCAACCTGAGACGTCATCTGAAGTTGGTGCCCTAGCTGATCGGAAATCTTTTTAGACAGATAGAGGCCTAGTCCAGAAGATTGCTGGGTCAAATGCCCATTGTAGCCGGAGAATCCCCGCTCAAAGACACGGAGTATATCGCTATCCTTAATTCCAATCCCACTATCTTTCATAAAAAGGGTCTGGTCTTTGAAATAAATCTCAATCCCGCCAGTGCTGGTATACTTAAGGCTATTAGACAGCAATTGCTCGATGATGACCAAGAGCCACTTGCGATCGGTAATGACGGCGACATCTAAGTCATGCAGATCCACCGTCAAGCCCTTTTGAATAAAGAAGATGGCATACTTTCGCACGACTTCTTTGACCAGCTCTTCGAGTGGAACACGCTTAAGAACCAAATCATCGTGAAAGCTTTCGAGTCTCAGATACTGGAGGACCACATTGGCATAGGAATCAATCTTAAAGAGCTCCTGCTCCATTTGTTGTCTCAGGTCGCTGTCTTCTATATTTTTAACCAAGAGTTGACTGGCCGCAATGGGCGTCTTAATCTGGTGGACCCAGAGGGTATAGTAATCCATCAGATCATTGTAGGTCTCTATACTCACCGTTGTCTGCTCACGTTGGGCTTGCTGACTGGTTGCTAGTTTCTGACTCAAGACCAGTTCTAGAGGGGTCTCAGGTAGTCCCTCCCCATAGAGCACTTCCTTCCGACAGGCCTGATACCCAGCCACAGCATCCCAAATGACCAGAAGAAGACTCAAAAAAGCCAAAATTCCTGTCAGGTAAAGGAGAAAATTGCGGTAGCCTTCGAATATATAGGCAAACAAGACTAGGGATGAAAGGAGTAAACCAATCAAATAGAGATAGCGACGGTGAGAAATCAGATAGTGTTTGACAAATAAGAATCGATTATCCATTGCTCAACCCGTATCCTATCCCTTTTTTCGTTTCGATAAAATGCTCCAGTCCTGCTTCTTCGAGTTTCTTCCGAAGTCTAGCTACATTGACCGAGAGGGTGTTATCATCAATAAAGAAATCACTGTTCCACAATTCCTTCATTAAATCATCCCGAGCCACTACACTTCCAGCTTTTTCAAAAAGGATGCGAAGAATTTGAAATTCATTTTTGGTCAAATTAACGACCTCTCCCTCATAGACCAGATCCATGGATTTGAGATTGAGGATGGCGCCCCGGTGTTCTAACAAATCTTGATCAGTTCCAAACTCATATGAGCGGCGAAGGAGACCCTGGATTTTTGCCAAGAGAACATTGGGATCAAATGGCTTGGTCACATAGTCATCTCCCCCCATATTGATGGCCATGACGATGTCCATGGCCTGATCTCGTGAGGATAAAAACATGATAGGGACCTTAGATACCTTACGAATCTCCTGGCACCAATGGTAGCCATTATAAAGAGGAAGGCCAATATCCATCAGAATCAGATGAGGATTGGTCTGGACGAAGGTCCCCAATACATCCATAAAGTCATCAACTGCAATAACTTCAAAGCCCCACTGCTCCATGATTTTCTTCACTTGTTGGCGAATGGTTTCATCATCTTCGACAAGAAGAATTTTGTGCATGCTCTTTCCTTCTCTTTCTTACTAGAGTATTACCCTTTCATTATATCAAATTATCCAAGGAGCATACATATTTTTCGCCATCTCAAGTTACAGGTAACTCCTTTCGTCAATTTCCTATTTTTACTGAGGGGCTTTTCAGGTATTTTATGCTATACTGAACATACAGATACAAAGGAGAATCTCATGTCCACGATTTTTGATTATCTAGACTATGTCACCTATGATTCCATCTACGATCGCCCTTTTAAGGAACTCGATGTCCTGGCACTGACAGAGCTGACCTATCTTCCTTTTGATCGGATCGTGCCCCAAGGGGATACGACCAATATTGAAGTCCGCTTATCTGATGCAGCAGAGCTAGTCGATCGAACCACAGATTTCATCGTGACAGACCAACACCTGAAAATAGTCGATGTCCTAGCTACATCCAAACGCTTTAAGAATCTCAAACTCCTCAACTATGTCAACGAATATGACCCCGATGTTCAGAAGCAGTTTGCGGCTATGACCTATCGTCTTACCATGGATGTTTATTTAGTTGTCTTCAGGGGGACGGATGACACCTTGATCGGCTGGAAGGAAGACTTCCATATGACCTATATGGACCATGTCCCAGCTCAGAGGCGCGCAGCCAGCTACCTACAAAACGTCATGAAGGAATTTCCTAAAGGGCGCTTCTTAGTAGCCGGTCACTCCAAAGGGGGCAATCTCGCAACCTATGCCTGCTCCTACCTTCCTGATCAGCTGTCCGAACAAGTCCATGCCATTTACTGTTACGACGCTCCAGGTCTCAACAAGTCCATTATCAAAACAGAGGGATACCAACGAATCGCACACCTCATTCATCGCTTTGTCCCACAAGGATCCATCGTCGGCATGATGCTGGAAGTCCCAGAGCCTGCTACGATTGTTAAAAGTCGAGCCTTTGGTGGCTTTGCCCAGCATGACGCCTTTACTTGGATGGTTGAAAAGGATGGATTTGTGACACTAGATCAAACCAATCCCGATAGTCAGCAGACCTACGAGACCCTAAAGCAGTGGGTTCGCGAAACATCGGCGGATGAGCGCAAGAAGTTCTTTGATACCTTTTTTGGCATTTTTCTGGACGCAGGCATCACTTCAATTAATGATTTGAGGAACTTGAAAAATTTCTCCAAGATCAAAGACATCTTTCAAAATGCTCAAGACCTAGATCCTACAGAAAGGGAAATGCTGGAACGTCTAGCCAAGCAACTCATCGACACCCGTGTCCAAGCTTGGAAAAAATGGCAAACAGTTCCCCGTATCCTGGTTCAAATGGCTGCATTTTTCAAGCGAAAACAAGCAGTCGAGACCACCTCACCACTTCTCCTTGAGCACAAAGATTGACAATTTTAACTCTATTTTATAAAATGTAACAACATCGTTTACATCCAATGGTGTAAACGATTTTTTTTATAGAAAGAGAATTCATTAAAGCAAAACAAAACCCAGGAAATCACATTTCCTGGGTTTTTCGCTTCTTATTGACGATAGAAGTATTGATCTGCTGGATAGTTCCCAGCTGATTGGGTAACAACCAAGCGAGGTTTGCTCTTATCTGACTGGTCTCCATCAGGATTTTCAAAACCAATCTTAAAGAGGCCAACTGCCACTCCTGTTTCTCCCACACGTAGATCTACATAAGGGACTTTACTTGTCTTATCAGAGTTTGGCACTGCTTTTAATCTCCCTTGACCTTTCACAGTTCCATCTTCTTGGATGACCATCTCTTGGCCTTTGGCATTGCGCCATGTCCCTGCCAGGCTTGAAAAATCTCCACTATTGATAGCCGCAATATCAAGGTCTGCTTCCTTCTTAGGCGCTGGGTAAGCTTCCCACCATTTGTCCTGATAGGCTTGGAAGGAGGCTTGATGGTAGAAGATACGTCTCAAAGGTGAAACGACGCCATCAGGACCTTGAACATTTTCAGGAATCAAGGTGACAATCAATTCTTGACCAGGACTTGCTCCAGTTGTTCCAGCTTGGACAAAGTAAACCTGATAGGTTGATCCAGCTTTCTTAGGTTTCTTATCTTTATTGAGGACAAATTGGACATTGGTAGCTCCACTCCAGAAGCTCCACCCCTTGTCCTGATCAGAGTAGATAGAAGGAAAGACAGTAGTCCGATGATTGTAGTAATCTTCTGGACTATAGCCATACAGCTTAAAGCCGGAATCCGCAATCTGCTGTTCAATAGATTCATTGGAATAACTTCCCGCAAAGGTTGTCAAATCCCCATCCAGTACTGCGTCATCTGGATTCGTCGACTTGAAAAAATCCTTCCGATTGGCAAAGACCATCTCATGATCGGGGTCTTTGTCTGACATGGTTACCGTAATAAGGGGGTCTTTATCTGTTTTGTATTTAAAAATACGCACAGTGATGGTGAAATCCTTATTTCCATCTGACTTTTTCATCTGACTAGTAGAAACTTTATTGGCTCCTTCTACTTTGAAATCCGTTAAGAAAGTTGCTGATACAGGACCATCTTCTGTCTCGTAATCAATCTTCCAGGATTTCCCATCTTTTTGAATCTTGGCCTTATCACGCGCACTTGAGACATATTCACCAGACAGATCGATGGCTTTTTCCTTTGAAGAAGACGAGGTCTTCGAGGTCTGATTGAACTCTTTTTGATGATCCGGTTGAATATTAGAGCTAGAGTAGAGATAGACTCCTCCGATTAGAACCACTGCACTCACAAAAGCGATGATCATCCAAAGATATTTCTTATCTAATTTTTTGATCATTTCAATACCTCCTTGAAATGGTAGTTACCTAATAGTATACCTTAAATTCTATTTAAAGCAAATTTTGACTGAATTTCATAAACTTTTTATCGTTTTTCGATACTTTTTTATTGACTTATTTTTTATAAGGAGTATACTATAAGTGAAAAATAAAAAACTTTAAGGAGGCTTGCGATGAAAAACTCAAAAACCTTAAAAAATGTCATTGAAGTCTTAACGGCTTTCATTTACTTCTGTGGCTTTATGACCCTGGCTGCACTGGTCATCCACCTGCTTTCTCGGATGGGAGTGTTTAAGGATCTCATTCAATCTGGACGCTTGTCCTTTGAGGTAAATGGCATCCAGCTCTTCCCCAAACATCTGCAACCCCTCTGGCAGTTGCTCTTCCCACTAGCCTCAAGCGCTATTTATATTTTTCTTCTCCTCACTATTCGCAGCTTCCTCCAAAATCTCTATCAAGAAAAGATCTTTTCTCACTCCAACATTGATCTTTGCAACCGAGCTTGGAAGATCCTCTTGGTCTTGTCCTTTATGTCTGGTACACTTGAGACCAATGGCGATGCTTATCTCCTTCCCTTCACCTTCCAATTGACCTTTAATACGGGACTCCTCCTTGCCGTCCCAATAGTATGGGTGCTTGGCAAAATCTTAGAGAGAGGGATTGAGATCGCAGAAGAAAATGAGCTGACCATTTAAGGAGGGGACCATGATTATCGTCAATCTAGATGTCATGCTGGCCAAGCGAAAGATGAAATCCAATGAGCTGGCTGATAAAATCGGTATCACTACCGCCAACCTCTCCATCCTTAAGACTGGCAAGGCCAAAGCCATCCGCTTTACCACCCTTGAAGCCATCTGCAAAGAACTCGACTGCCAGCCAGGAGATATCCTGGAATACCGGCCAGATGAATAGGAACTATATTCGGAGACTTTCCTTAGGTGAGGACGGACGGTAGCGAATCCCTTTGGGATTCCATACCTAAGATTTGAGCCCACTGTCTCAAATCTTCCGAGAGTCTGAAACGAAAATGTTTCAGACTCTTTTCTCACTGCGGAAGTCTCCATTAACATTCATTACTAATAGGACTCATCTTCTATCCTTGTAAAATTCAATGATGGGAACTATATCAATACAACAAAAGCACTCCCGTGGGAGTGCTTGAGAGCATAGACAATCTGCTCTTCCTTACAAATCAAATATATTCTATAAAAATTAAAAAATTTATTCGTAAGAACTATTCAATCATCTACTAAAACTTTCCGTCGTGAGAAAAGTGCTAGAAACAATTGTGTTTCTAGCACTCGGGAGTTTTGGAACCCAGGGTCCAAAACTAAGTCATGGAACTTCTTCGAAGTTCGCTGACGTCCGTACTCACCTAAGGAAAGTTTTTTAGATGATTTTTTCTTTGTCTATCGTTTAGCCGATGATGCTTCCATTTGGAACAGATGGATCAACCGTTAAGACTGTTAATTGATCTCCGTGTTCTGCGGAAAGAATCATGCCTTGGCTGACATATTTCTTCATCATCTTACGTGGTTTGAGGTTGGCCACGATTTGAAGTTTCTTGCCGACCAATTCTTGTTCATTTGGATAGAATTTCGCGATACCAGAGAGGATTTGACGATCTTCACCGTCACCAGCGTCAAGGCGGAAGCGAAGCAGTTTGTCTGATCCTTCGACGCGTTCCACTTCTTTGACCTCTGCTACACGGATTTCAACCTTGTCAAAGTCTTCAAATTTGATCTCATCTTTTTCAGACTTGAGTTCCACTTCTTCTGGAATCCATTCTTTTTCTTGTGGCTTGCCTGCAGTCATTTGAGATTGGATGTAGGCAATTTCTTCTTCCATGTCGAGACGTGGGAAGATTGGAGTTCCTTTGGCAACCACTGTGACATTTTCAGGGAAGCCTGCTAAGGTCAAGTTTTCAAGATCGAAGTCCAAGCCCAAGCCAAGTTGTTCCATGATAGCATTTGAGGTGTTCATCATGAATGGCTGGATCAAGTGAGCCACGACACGGAGACTTGCTGCCAAGTGAGCCATGACCGCTGCCAATTGTTCCTTGTCACCATCTTCTTTAGCAAGGACCCATGGAGCTGTCTCATCGATGTACTTGTTGGTACGAGAGATGATGTTCCATACTGCTTCCAAAGCGCGTGGGTAATCAACCGCATTCATTTGTTTATGGTATTCGGCAATACTTTCTTCGACCACCTTGGCCAAATCTGCATCAAATGCGGTGGCATTTTCGACATAAGCAGGGACTTGACCACCAAAGTATTTATTGATCATGGCCACCGTCCGGTTAAGAAGGTTTCCAAGGTCATTGGCCAATTCATAGTTGATGCGAGCCACATAGTCTTCTGGTGTGAAAGTACCATCTGAACCAACAGGAAGACTACGCATGAGGTAGTAACGAAGTGGATCCAAGCCAAAGCGTTCCACCAACATTTCTGGGTAGATGACATTCCCTTTAGACTTAGACATCTTGCCGTCTTTCATGACAAACCAACCATGGGCAATCAAACGTTCTGGCAATTTAACATCCAACATCATGAGAAGGATTGGCCAGTAGATGGAGTGGAAACGAAGGATGTCTTTTCCGACCATGTGGAAGACAGTGCCGTTCCAGAACTTGTCAAAGTTGCCATGCTGCTCTTGATCGTAACCGAGAGCGGTCACATAGTTAAGAAGGGCATCAATCCATACATAAACCACGTGTTTTGGATTGGATGGGACTGGAACTCCCCAGGTAAAGGTAGTCCGAGATACTGCCAAGTCTTCCAAACCTGGCTCGATAAAGTTTTTCAACATTTCATTGAGACGGCCATCTGGCGTGATGAAATCAGGTTGGGATTTGAAAAACTCAACCAAGCGGTCTTGGTATTTGCTGAGGCGAAGGAAATAGGATTCTTCAGAAACCCATTCTACTTCGTGGCCTGATGGGGCTACCCCACCGACGACCTTGCCATTCTCATCACGGTATACCTCAGCCAATTGGCTTTCTGTAAAGAACTCTTCATCAGAGACTGAATACCAACCAGAGTATTCACCCAAGTAGATGTCGTCTTGCGCAAGCAAGCGTTCGAAGACTTGGGCCACCACTTTTTCATGGTAATCGTCTGTCGTACGGATGAATTTATCATATGAGATATCGAGTAATTGCCAGAGTTCTTTCACTCCAACCGCCATCCCATCTACATAAGCTTGCGGCGTGATCCCAGCTTCTTCTGCTTTCTGCTGGATCTTTTGACCGTGCTCATCAAGACCAGTCAGGTAGAACACATCGTAGTTCATCATACGTTTGTAACGCGCCAAGACGTCACAGGCGATCGTAGTATAAGCTGAACCAATATGCAATTTACCAGATGGGTAATAGATAGGGGTTGTGATGTAGAATGATTTTGTCATTTTCTTTTCCTTTCAAGGCTAATGAAACCTTATGTACTAACACTTCATTATATCATTTTTAGGAGGCCCTGAAAACCAAAAAAGCGCTAGGAGCTTGGAAAGACAAGTAAAAAAGCTGACCGAAGTCAGCTTTCTATTATTGATAACGAATCCAGCTAGACTTGCCTCGCTTTGGCATTTCTAGGCTCGGGATAAAAAGGTCCCCCGGACCTGCCTCGCTTTGGCGTTTCTAGGCTCGGGATAAAAAGGTCCCCCGGACCTACCTCGCTTTGGCATTTCTAGGCTCGGGATAAAAAGGTCCCCCAGACCTTTTTATTTACCAAGATAGTATTCAGAAACTACGTTCAATTTTTCGTCAAATTCGAATACCAATGGTGGGAAGTTAGGGATTTCCACATCCATGATTTCGTCGTCTGACAACTGTTTGATGTGTTTTACAAGGGCACGGATTGAGTTACCGTGTGCTCCTACGAATACGTTCTTACCGTCTTTAAGAGCTGGAGCGATTTTATCTTCCCAGAATGGAAGCGCACGTTCCAAAGTAACTTTCAAGTTTTCAGCGTCTGGAATCACTGAATCGTCAAGTGAAGCGTAACGACGGTCAGTGTGAGCTGAGTGCTCATCATCGCGAGCCATTGCAGGAGGCAATACATCGTATGAACGACGCCAGATGTGAACTTGCTCATCACCAAATT
>NZ_JAPJPF010000011.1 GCF_030825805.1 Streptococcus sp. | reverse complement strand
ACCCGAAGGAGCGGATTTACAGTCCGCCGCGTTTAGCCTCTTCGCTATCTCTCCAAGCAAATCAACAGTCACAATTATACCATTGATTTCATGAAAATGCAACCCCTTATTTGTTCAAATTATAATTTTCGATGGCACTTTCCACTGCTTTTTCAAGGGATTTATAAAGACTGTCTACAGATGCGTTTTTTACGAGGGCAAATTGAGCCCCCATATCAGCAATCTCAGCAATAGCCTTCTTCCCAATCGTTAATTGGTAGCCATCAAAGGTTTCCTTACCTACAACCACTTTACTATCTGCAATTTGAATTTCGATTTTTTTATCTTTTTTACTCATTCTTCTACCTCATTTCAACCCCTTTATTTTACAAAAATTTTCACATGCTTGCAAGCCGAAAATGTTTCATGATTAAATTATTTTATTTTGCTAGTATTTATTCCTATGAAAAAAAGAGGGAGTCCCCCCTCTTATGATTGATTTATTCAGTTACCTTGAAGATCCATCCTTCTGGTGCTTCTATATCACCAAACTGGATGCCCGTTAATTCATCATAAAGCTTGCGGGTAATTGGTCCTACTTCTGTTTCTGAATAGAAGACATGGAAGTTATCTCCGTGTTGAACTCCACCTATTGGTGAAATAACGGCAGCAGTTCCACAAGCCCCTGCTTCGACAAATCGGTCTAGATGATCGATTGGGACATCACCTTCGATTGGTTTCAAACCAAGACGATGCTCAGCAAGATAGAGCAAGGAATACTTGGTAATAGATGGCAGAATTGATGGGCTAAGTGGAGTCACAAACTCATTATCAGCTGTGATCCCAAAGAAGTTAGCAGATCCCACTTCTTCAATCTTGGTGTGGGTCGCTGGATCCAAGTAAATCACGTCTGAGAAGTTCCGAGACTTAGCTAATTTACCAGGTAAGAGGCTAGCGGCATAGTTTCCACCGACTTTCGCTGCACCCGTCCCATGAGGAGCTGCCCGGTCATATTCGTCTTGGATTAAGAAGTTGGTTGGAACCAAGCCACCCTTGAAGTAGTTTCCAACTGGCATAGCAAAAATGGTAAAGATGTATTCTTCTGCTGGCTTTACTCCTATGATATCTCCGACTCCAATCAAAAGCGGACGAAGATAGAGTGTTCCACCTGTTCCATACGGTGGGACATATTCTTCATTGGCACGCACTACTGCTTTACAAGCTTCCACAAACATATCCGTTGGAACTTGAGGCATCAAAAGACGATCAGCAGTCCGTTGCAGGCGTTTGGCATTTTCATCTGGACGGAACAATTGAATACTGCCATCTTTTGTACGGTAGGCTTTCAGCCCCTCGAAAGCTTGCTGTCCATAGTGCAAACTTGGAGAAGATTCCGAAATATGAAGTGTAGCATCTTCGGATAGTTCTCCTTTTTCCCAAGCACCATTGCGGTAATAGGCGATGTAGCGGTAAGGTAATTTCATATAAGAAAATCCAAGATTTTCCCAATCAAGTGATACTGTCATGTCTGTTATCCTTCTTCCATTCAAGACTTGCTAAATAGCAAGAGCCACCACAAAGGATGACTTTATTCATGTACTCTATTTTACACCATTTCATGAGAATTTCAAGTGAAATTTGCAATTTTCAGAAAATTTATCGAGCAAACAAAATTAGCCATAAACTGGCTAATTTTGGTTTTATTTGATTCTAGCAGTAAAGACTTCTTGATCAGAAATTTGATCATTGACAAAGGAACCATTGCTAGTTCGTTCTGATAAGTTGAGTTGGGTAACATCCACTTCTGTCACCTGACCTGTAGTGGAGGTAATCTGAAGGATTTGATCCTGCTCTGCTACTTCTTCCTGGCTCGTGAAGAGATCAAAATCCCCTTGGTCCGTGAAGACTGGACCTGCCTTGAAGACGCGGTGTGGTTTAGACTTCAATTCACGTAAGACTTGCAATCCGCGTTTGGCCCGGCTAGTCACTGGAATATCGTCCTGGGACATCCGTTTCAGACTGCCTCTCTGGGTCAGAATGTACATGCTTGGAGTCGTCGACTTAAAGACGGCTACCACTTGATCTCCATCTTTCAGGTTAATAGCTTTGACTCCTGCTGCTTTAGCCCCAACTACTGGCACCTCTTCAATATTGAAGCGCAGACCATAGCCATTTTGGGTAATGATCATGATGTCCTCGAGGACAACTGGTGCAACCGCTACGATACGGTCCTCTTGGTCTTTCAGCTTAGCGTACTTCGTTGATTTGGAGCGGTAGGTCCGCCATGGGCTCAATTCCTTGCGTTCAAAGCGCTTGATTTGGCCTTGTTGGGTAGCTGCAAAGTAGGTCACACCCTCAAACTGATCTACAATCTCCGCAAACAGTATTTCTTCTTCCTGCTCAAAATTGGTCAAGGTTTGACTGAGGTGTTCACCGATGTCCTTCCACTTGGTATCTGCTAATTCATGAACAGGTCGATAAATGGCATTTCCCAAGTTGGTAAAGAGTAAGAGATGCTGGGTAGTCTTAGCAGGCTCTACGAAAATCAATTCATCGTCGTCCCGCTTACCGACTTCTTCCACTGTAGATGCATTGAAAGAACGAGGAGAGGTCCGTTTGATATAACCAGCACGGGTCACGCTAACGAAGGTTTCTTCTTCGACAATGAGGCTGGCTGTATCAATCTCAATTGTTTTAGCAGTGTCTTGTAGCTCACTACGACGCGGATTGCCAAAGAGCTTCTTAACTTCACGCAATTCCTTCTTCATGAGATTGAACATAGTCCGTTCATCCCCTATGATAGCAGCCAAGGTCGCGATTTGCTCCTTGAGGTTAGCATGCTCTTCTTCCAAGGTGACGATATCTGTATTGGTCAAACGGTACAATTGCAAGGTGACAATGGCTTCTGCTTGCTCTTCTGTGAAATCATAGCTAATCTTAAGGTTTTCCTTAGCATCTGCCTTGTTATCAGAAGCACGGATTAAGGCGATGACTTCATCAAGGATGGAAATGACGCGGATCAATCCCTCTACAATGTGGAGGCGTCGTTCGGCTTTTTCCTTGTCAAAGCGAGAGCGAGCGACAATGATATCTCGACGGTGAGCAATGTAGCTTGATAAAATCGGTACAATCCCCACTTGACGAGGGGTATAGTTGTCAATTGCCACCATATTGAAGTTGTAGTTGACCTGTAAATCTGTGTACTTGAACAAGTAGTTCAAGATTAGATCTGCATTGGCATCTTTCTTCAACTCAATGGCAATGCGAAGACCATCCCGGTCAGACTCATCCCGAACTTCAGCAATACCGGCCACCTTGTTATTGACACGAACATCGTCGATCTTCTTGACCAAGACAGCCTTGTTGATCTCATAAGGAATCTCAGTGACGACGATTTGCTGCTTGCCACCTTTGAGTTGCTCGATCTCTGTCTTAGAGCGGACAACCACCCGTCCCTTACCTGTTTCATAGGCTTTCTTGATCTCATCACGACCTTGGATAATAGCACCAGTCGGGAAATCAGGTCCAGGTAGAAACTCCATGAGTTTGTCTACCTTAGCAGAAGGATGGTCGATCATGTAGACCACCGCATCGATGACTTCAGCAAGGTTATGGGGCGGAATATCTGTCGCATAACCAGCAGAAATACCCGTAGCTCCATTGACCAAGAGGTTTGGAAAGGCTGCAGGCAAAACAGTTGGCTCTTTTTCTGTATCGTCAAAGTTCCAGGCAAATGGCACTGTGTTCTTTTCGATATCTTGAAGGAGATAACCAGCAATTTCAGACAGACGGGCTTCCGTATAACGCATGGCAGCCGGTGGATCACCGTCCATAGAACCATTGTTACCGTGCATCTCAACTAGGATCTCGCGGTTCTTCCAGTCTTGAGACATACGGACCATGGCATCATAGATAGAAGAATCCCCGTGAGGGTGAAAATTCCCCATGATATTTCCGACAGACTTGGCAGACTTGCGGTAGCCCTTGTCATGGGTATTGCCATCCTTATTCATAGAATAAAGAATCCGCCGTTGAACTGGCTTCAAGCCATCCCGAATATCAGGAAGAGCCCGTTCTTGAATAATGTATTTGGAGTAGCGACCAAAGCGCTCTCCCATGATGTCCTCTAGAGACATGTTTTGGATATTACTCATATAGGATACAAAGCCCGTAAAATACAAAGTGAAAATAGGAAATTCTTGCAGTGAGCGATGCTCACAAAAGAATTTATCTTTTTCACACAGTATTTAGGGCGTGTTCAACTCCTTTCAAAGAATGTTGAGTAGATTTTTATAAAAGAAGGTGTTCAGTTACTACAAGTAACTAAACTATCCTTTCTGCTGTTTAAAATAGATTAATTAATGATTAGAAAGTTTCTCTTCAGCATAAGTCATCATCTTTACAGCCACTTCCTGATCATAGTCAAATCCCATCTTTTGGGCCAGACTTTGTGCTTCACAATCGAATAACTTCATGGTAGCAAATAAGGATTGACTAACCTTCTCTAAACTAGATAAATCAAGAAGTGCTGAGAACTCCTTCTCTTGCTCAGCTGGTAGATACTGGAAGAGGTACTTGTAGTTCTTTCCGATATCAACTGATCCTCTATAGGTTGTCACCTGCCAAGCTAATACCTTGAGAAGTTCTTGCTGGCAGATGCCATAGAGGTGATCAGTCGCATAGAGAAGCTGATTTCTTCGAATCCCTTTGACGACATAAGTCGATACCCACCAAAATTCATTGCAGGATACAGCAAATTCCTCTTCAGTAGGCGGAGCGGTCCAGTAGCGCTTCGGACTAGGAATGTAAGAGTCAAACAAACCTTTGTCGTCTTTAAGCGCTCTAAAATCTGCTTCGCTATCCACCCACTCTTGAATATGTTCCTTGGGACAGAGTGTCAAATCAATACGATTGCCATCTTCAAAGAGCATGAGGTAAAGATGACGGTGTCCTAGAGTAACTTCTTGCTCAATGATGCGTTTACCAAACTGATCCATCCATGATAAATCTGAAACCAGGTCTTCTAGATTCTCAACAATATAGACCACATCATAATCTTGGAACTCATCTTTCAGGGGATGTGGGCTAGTCCTCGATCCGGATAAGGCCACTGCTTCCACTTGCAGAGATTCAGCTATTTGCACAATCAGATTCATCATTTCTGTATCAGTTCTCATCTTTTACTCCTTCATTACTTACAAATCCTTGGAATTGTTGGTTTTTATCAAAAAATAGATAAACAGATGGAAGAAACGAGGAAATCATAATTATAAGTTTCGCTAAATGGAAGTTGATGACCACCTTAATAAATTGACCTTGAACTTTAAAGATCATCAAATGCATATAGATGCTAGCTAGGAGATAGATCCCTAAAATCAGAGAGGCTTTCAATAATTGATGGCTATAAACCGAATAGAGACGTATGCCACTATAAACTAGGGATGTATATAATAAAGGCAAGTAAAACGTCACCAATACTATGATAATTGACAAATGTCCTTCAAAATTCTTAGAGGAATAATCACTGATTGCATTCATGGTTAAAATCCCTGCAATAGGGAAATAATATCCTAAAAAATGGATCTTGGATTTATTTTTCTTAATTGCAATATAAATAAATGTAGCGACTAATACGACCGGTAAGAATGGGAAAGTAGAGAAAGTTATAGGTAATAAGATATCATTCATTTCAGACCTTCCTACGATTCTAAATAATATTCAAAAATATGGCTGGCAAATAAGATAGAACAAGAGAAAGGAACATTACCCCTATCATCATGCTTCGATGTTGCAAAAACTTTTCCGACATACTAGCACAACCAGGTAAAAAAGGACAGCACTCGCTAGATAAGCAAGGAAAATTAGGATTATTTTCCATCCATATTTAGGAAAAACAGGAAATAATCGGATGACGTGATAAAGCAAGGCAATCACGATCATAGGAACACCTAGGGCGACGAGACTATGAAAATAAAACCTAAGTAAGTCCATATAATCGAATGTCCTGAACTATCCATCACTCACACTCCTTAAAACGCGGTCGTTTCTTCCAAGGTAAACTTAACGTTATCTTCAATCCATTGACGACGTGGTGCAGCCTTATCCCCCATGAGTACGGAGACACGGCGTTCTGCACGCGCCAAGTCATCAATCGTGACACGGATCAAGGTACGGGTTTCTGGGTTCATGGTGGTCTCCCAAAGCTGGTCTGCATTCATCTCACCCAACCCTTTGTACCGTTGAATGGTTGCTCCACGGCCAAAGGTCCGACGCAACTCTTCTAATTCGCTATCTGTCCAAGCATAGGCTACTTCTTCTTTCTTGCCTTTGCCTTTCGACATCTTATAAAGAGGAGGAAGTGCAATGTAGACATGCCCTGCTTCTACCAAAGGGCGCATATAGCGATAGAAGAAGGTTAAGAGGAGGGTTTGAATGTGGGCACCATCTGTATCCGCATCGGTCATGATAATGATCTTATCGTAGTTGGCGTCTTCCACAGAGAAATCTGCCCCAACTCCTGCACCAATGGTGTAGATCATAGTGTTGATTTCCTCGTTCTTGAGGATATCACTCATATTGGCCTTCTCAGTATTAAGAACCTTCCCACGAAGTGGAAGAATCGCTTGGAACTTCCGGTCCCGTCCTTGTTTGGCAGAACCGCCGGCTGAGTCTCCTTCGACTAGATAGAGTTCGTTTTTCTTAGGATTTTTAGACTGGGCTGGTGTCAATTTACCAGACAAAAGTCCCTTGTCCTTTTTGCTCTTCTTGCCATTTCGGCTTTCATCCCGCGCCTTTCGAGCAGCTTCACGCGCATCCCGGGCCTTAATAGCCTTACGAATGAGATTGGAAGCCAACTCCCCATTTTCCATGAGGAAGAAGGTCAACTTGTCAGCGACAATCCCGTCAACAACTGGTCGAGCAAGTGGACTTCCTAGTTTGTCCTTGGTCTGCCCTTCAAACTGCAAATGAGCTTCTGGCACCAAGATCGAAAGTACTGCAGAAAGTCCTTCCCGGTAGTCGGATCCTTCTAGGTTCTTGTCTTTTTCTTTGAGAAGCCCCGTCTTTCTTGCATAGTCGTTCATGGCCTTGGTAATAGCTGTCTTCAGTCCCGTCTCGTGGGTTCCCCCATCCTTGGTGCGGACATTATTAACGAAGGACAAGATATTATCAGAATAACCATCATTGTATTGGAGGGCAACTTCTACTTGGAAGCCTTCTGATTCTCCATTAAAGTAGAGCACCGGCGTCAAGGTTTCTTTATCTTCATTTAAGTACTCAACGAAATCCTGAACACCATTCTCGTAATGGAAGGCGACATAGTTGTCTTCTTCCTTACGGAGATCGGTCAACGTCAGTGTTACATCCTTGAGTAAGAAAGCTGATTCTTTGATCCGCTCCGCAATGGTATTAAACTTGAAATCCGTCGTTGAGAAGATGGTGGCATCCGGCATGAAAGTAACCTTGGTTCCCGTCTTAGACTTAGGAGCCGACCCAATCTTCTCAAGAGTGGTAACAGGCTTCCCACCACCTTCAAAGCGTTGCTTGTAGACCGCTCCATCACGGGTAATCTCTACCTCAAGCCAGCTGGAGAGGGCATTCACGACCGAAGATCCTACCCCGTGGAGACCACCAGAAGTCTTATAGCCACCTTGACCAAACTTCCCACCCGCATGGAGGACGGTAAAGATGACCTCAACGGTTGGTTTACCCATAGCATGCATCCCTGTCGGCATCCCCCGACCTTGGTCTGCTACAGATAAGGACCCGTCTTTGTTGATGGTAACGTCAATTTGAGAACCAAAACCAGATAGGGCTTCATCGACAGCATTGTCGACAATTTCCCAGACCAAATGGTGAAGCCCATTTCCATCCGTGGATCCAATATACATCCCTGGACGTTTACGGACCGCATCCAACCCTTCTAGTACCTGAATGGCATCGTCATTATAATTATTAATGTTGATTTCCTTTTTAGACACAAGGAACCTCCTGTTTGTTCATCTTTTCTATATTACAGTTTTTTAGGAAATTTTGCAAAATTTTTCTTTCTTCTCTCCCTTTAACTAGGCTATTTAAGTGCGATTGATTCAAACCAACTATCCGATGTGACAAATCAGCTAGATATTTTCTTTTTCATTCAAAGCATTTTTGATATAATGAAACTATGATGAAAACAATTCTTTTACTCGTATTAGCATACCTATTAGGCTCTATCCCTTCTGGTTTGTGGATAGGAAAAGCCTTCTTTAACATCAATCTCCGCGAACACGGTTCTGGAAATACAGGAACCACCAATACCTTCCGTATCCTAGGGACAAAGGCAGGTCTGGTCGTCTTTGCTGTTGATTTCCTCAAGGGAACCTTGGCTGTTTTATTGCCGACTATTTTTGGGGTTTCAGGAATTTCTCCTATGGTCTTTGGTCTTTTAGCAGTCCTTGGACACACCTTCCCAATTTTTGCAGGCTTTAAAGGAGGCAAGGCAGTAGCGACTAGTGCAGGGGTCCTCATCGGCTTCTCTCCCGTTTTCCTCATCCTTTTAGCCATTTATTTCTTTGCTAGCCTTTACTTGACAAGTATGATTTCCTTTTCAAGTGTGACGGTCGCTATTCTGGCTAGTATCGGAGTCCTCATCCTCCCGCTGACTGGTTGGGTTCTCCCGAGCTACGATCTGATTTTTACCATCGTCGTCCTCGCTTTAGCGACCTTGATTATTATCCGCCACAAGGACAATATCAAACGAATCCTCAACAAGAATGAAAATATCATCTCCTGGGGAAAAAACATCACCCATCAAAAACATAAAGACTAGAACTTTTGCTCTAGTTTTTTTGTTTGCGATCACTTTGTCAGCACTTCTCTTCAAAAAAGTTCTATAAGTTTTTTCTTCCTTTTGTTTTTAATCATTGCAATTAAGGAGGATTTAGTTTATAATATCTTGAATTCAAAATCGGGAGGATTTTTATGAAATTCTATTCATATGATTATGTATTGAGTCAGATTAGCCAGCAAAATTGGGTCATGGTAATCATGTCCATTCTCTTAGTGTTGGTAACGGCTTTTTTTGTCTTTAAGGCATATAAGGATAAACGTGGAAGTAAGTTCCGTGAATTGTCTATTATTTCTGTCTTAATCTTAGTAGCCGTTGTTTTGATTGGCATTTCAAATTTTCAAAACAATCAGTCTAATGACAATCAATTCCGCTCTTCCCTACACTTTATCGAAGTTGTTTCAAAAGAATTAGGTGTAGATAAAGAAGATGTCTATGTCAATACTTCGGATACGACCGACGGAGCTATTATCAAGGTAGACAAGCAATTCTATCGTGCGATTAGCGGAACAGACCCAGATAGCTATTTACTTGAAAAAATGGACTTATATAAAACAGATGTAGAACTGGTGGAGGTTGAAAAATGATAAGCTTTTTTGCTACAATTGCAATTAAATTGGCCTTGGGGCTTCTTTCTCTTGTTTTTGTTATTAACGTAACAGGAAAAGGAAATTTAGCTCCAAGTTCTGCAGTAGACCAAATACAGAACTTTGTTCTCGGGGGTATTATCGGCGGGGTCATCTACAATAGCTCGATTACCATCCTTCAATATATCGTCATCCTCATCATCTGGACGATTTTGATTCTGTCACTCAAATGGCTTAATACCAATGTTTACTTCATCAAACATCTGATTGATGGAAAACCAACTATTATCATAAAAAACGGAAAATTAGATCCAGAAGCTTGTCGCTCAAAAGGCCTTTCTGCTTCTGACGTCGCTCTTAAGTTGCGCTCTCAAGGGGTCTTCCAATTGAAAGAAGTCAAAAGAGCCGTCATCGAACAAAATGGCCAACTCATAATCGTTCGAATGGGAGATGAAAATCCCAAATACCCAATCATTACAGATGGTGTGGTCCAAGTAGAGATCTTAGAGACCATTGGTAAAACTGAAGAATGGCTCATGGCCGAACTCAATAAAAAAGGATTCGAAACTGTTGATGACATCTTTATCGCTGAGTACGATAAGGGCGAGATTAATGTAGTGACTTACTAAGATTGGAAGTCAGCTATTAGTAAATAATAAAAAAACGCAAAAAGGTCGTTACTGTAAGTAACGACCTTTTTAATCCATCTATCTTTTAATAGTACTCCCCTTGGCGGTAGTTCCAAGAGTTGAAATGATCGGATAGGTGCATCATGATCTTATCGATATCCAATCCTTTACGGATCACAACTGGACAAGTATTAACAGAACGGCTGCCTGCTCCTTGTTCTGGGATGAGTTTTCCTTCTGCATCCACCATTGAGACCATCACCCCTTGTTCATAGCGTGTTTCAATGGTTTTGTCTGGTTGGATAGAGGCTACATAATCGTCAGCTTCGATGACCAAGTCTACGGCACCTTCAATGCGCTCACCGATTCCTTCAACCTTACCACGGTTTCCTTTACCTGAAGGATTGGCTGAAGAGGCGTAAACCATCTTGCCTTCTTTTTCCCACATTTCTTTGGCGATTTGCTCACCAGCTTTACCAAATTTAATGACAAAACAGCTGGTTCCACGAACGTCTGTCATGAGTTCTTCGCGTCCATCTCCGAAGGCTTGTAATTTTGCATAAGCATCTTCACGCCAAGGAAGGATACAACCAAGCAAGATATCTTCATCCCAATGTTTTTGGTAGAAGGCTTCGATTTCAGGATTCAATTGAGCAAGGGCACGAAGTTCATCCATGCTTCCACAAAGAACTACACCAGGTTTGTTGCGGTTACGTTCTTTGGCTTCAAACTTCCGTTCCAAGCCAGCCTTGTCACTGGTCATGATGATGTAGCCGACTTTGGTAGGGCAGACGATACAGCCACCCTCTCCTTTAAGAATGTCAAATCCTTCTTGTGAAAGTGTTCCGTCCCATTGAATGTGTTTTGTCATAAATTTCGTCCTCTTCTATTTCTTTTTTTCTATTCTATCAAAATTCCCAAAAAGCTTCAATGTATTTTCTGAAAATTCTTAATTAACTATACAATTTTTATTGCCAATAGGCGGGCCGATTCTTCTCATAAGCAGCAATCAAGTCCTCGTATTGGAGGGTAATCCCAATATCATCTAGACCGTTGAGTAATTTGTTCTTCCAATCCCCATCGATCTCAAAGCTAAATTCTCCAACAGGCGAGATGATCTTCTGCTCTTCCAAATCCACCGTTACCTCATCTGTCGGCTTCAAGCTTGCCAGCTTTTGACGAACCTCTAAAGGCTGGACTATTGGTAGCATCCCATTATTGAGTTCATTATTGTAATGGATATCTCCAAAAGAGCCGGCGATAACGACTTTAAAGCCATAATCAGCTAAAGCCCAGGCTGCGTGCTCCCGAGAAGAACCAGCCCCAAAATTGTCGCCAGTAATCAAGATGGTTGCCTTGCTGTATTCTGGTTTGTTAAAGATAAATTCTGTATCCTCGGTGTATTGATCATCCAAGTAGCGCCAAGCGTACATGAGGTATTTACCAAAGCCTTTTTTATCAATCAGCTTTAAAAATTGCTTGGGGAGGATTTGGTCGGTATCGATATTATCGTTCATCAAAGGAACCGTAGTTCCCGTATAAATGGTAAATTTCTCCATGATTCCTCCTTTTACTCAACTTCTGGCATTTGGCGCACATCGACAAAGCGACCGGCTATTGCTGCTGCAGCGGCCATTGCGGGGCTACAGAGATGGGTCTTAGCCCCAAATCCTTGGCGGTCTTCAAAGTTTCGGTTGCTAGTAGAGGCACAGTGGACGCCATCCGGCACCTTGTCTGGATTCATCCCGAGACACATAGAGCATCCTGGATCACGCCATTCAAAGCCAGCATCCAGAAAGATCTTATCCAAACCCATTTTTTCCGCTGCTCGTTTGACAGGACGGGAACCTGGAACTACGATGGCGGTTAAATTAGGGGCAATTTTCTTCCCTTCTACGAAACGGGCAGCCAGCTGCAAATCGCTGAGTCTGGCATTGGTACAAGATCCGATAAAGATATAGCCCAACTCGATGTCTGAAGCCTTTTGACCTGGTTGGAGATCCATGTAGGCATAGGCCCGTTCATCATTCATATCCCGAATTTCTGGAAAGGCTGTTTCCACGTCGACTCCCATAGAAGGGTTGGTCCCCCAGGTCACCATGGGTGCTAACTGGGATACATCGATGGTGATGACTCTATCATATGTCGCATCGTTGTCACTGACCAGGGACTGCCAATCGGCTACTGCAGCTTCAAAATCTTTTGGCACACATTCACGACCACGGAGATAGTCAAAAGTCGTCTCATCTGGATTCATAATCCCCATCTTAGAGCCGAATTCAATGGACATATTGCAGATGGTCATCCGCTCTTCCATGGTGAGGCTATCGATTGCTTCCCCTCTATACTCGACCACATGGCCAACCCCACAGGCTACGCCATAATGAGCAATCAAGGCCAAAATATAGTCCTTGGCATAAATCCCCTTCTGAGGCTTTCCAGTAAACTCGACCAAGAGCTTCTTCGGTTTGACCTGCCAGATGGTCTGAGTCGCAAAGACATGCTCCACCTCACTGGTCCCAATTCCAAAGGCAATGGCGCCGAAAGCTCCATGGGTCGCCGTATGGCTGTCTCCACAGACAATGAACTTTCCAGGCTGGGTACGTCCTGTTTCAGGACCAACCATATGGACAATTCCCTGTTTTTCTGAACCATGACCTGCATGATCGATCCCAAAGTCCTTGACATTTTCAGCTAATTTATCAATCTGAGCCTTGGAAATCACATCCCGGATATCATAAATGTTAACAGTCGGGACATTGTGATCAAAGGTTCCAAAGGTTAAATCTGGTCTCCGAACCCTTCTACCAGTGTCTCTAAGCCCTTGAAAAGCCTGGGGACTGGTCACCTCGTGGATATAGTGTTGGTCCACATACATGAGTTGGGGCTGGCCTTCCTCACCGGTCACTACATGCCGTTCCCAGATTTTATCAAAAATTGATTTTCCTGCCATCCTTACCTCCATAAAGCGTAGAGTGTGTAAAGTGTGAGAAGGGTTCCTAAGAGCCAGGTGACCTTAAAATACCACTTCTGTGTCTTGTGATGAAAGAGTAGCCCTCCTATCCAGGCTCCTAGCCCTCCAACTGCAAAAGCATAAAAGAGCAAGGTCTTTTCTGGTATCCGCCAAGTATTTCTTTTGGCCTTTTCCTTATCCACTCCGTAGAGAATCCCTACGAAGAGATTCCATAGAAGGATCAAGCCAGTAATCATTCCTTTTACACTCATAAGCGTTTTATAATCTCTTCTGTCATTTCTTTTGTCGAAGCACTGCCACCTAAGTCTCTCGTAAAGATCCCTGCAGCAAGAGTCGCTTCAACTGCTTTTTCAATGCGGCTAGCATCTTCTTCTCGATCAAAACTTTCTCGCATCATCATGGCAACAGAGAGGATCATCGAGACTGGATTGGCTACTCCTTGACCTGCAATATCTGGAGCTGATCCATGAATAGGCTCATACATGCTTGGACCTGACTCTGAATGGCTAGCCGATGGCATGACCCCAAGAGTGCCAGACAAGACACTTGACTCGTCTGAAAGGATATCACCAAAGAGGTTTTCTGTCACGATGACATCAAAGCGAGAAGGATTGGTAATCATGAGCATGGCTGCTGAGTCTACTAACTGGTGCTCCAGGGTCACATCCGGGAAGTCTTGAGCCACTCGATCAGCTACTTTTCTCCAAAGCTTGGAGGTTGCGAGGACATTTTGCTTATCAATGCTGGTGACTTTCTTGCGACGTCCCCGTGCAATCTCAAAAGCCTTCCGCACGATTCGCTCTACTTCTTCAACCGAGTATTCGTTGATATCCCGTGCTTGATTTTCTTCTAAGATATGCTCTCCGAAGTAGATCCCGCCGGTGAGCTCGCGAACCACTATGAAGTCCACACCATGGATGCGCTCCTCCTTCAATGGAGAGAGGTGCTTGAGGGCATCGTAGATTTTGACCGGACGAATGTTGGCATAAAGGTTGAGCTCCTTACGAAGAGCTAACAAGCCTTGCTCCGGACGAATCGGTGCTTGGTCATACTGAGGACTTCCGATAGCCGCTAAGAGAATGGCATCCGCTTCCTTTGTAGCTTCTAGAGTAGAAGCTGGTAGAGGATGACCAGCCGCATCAATCCCTGCTCCCCCAAATGGATGAGCTTGGACTGAATAGTTAAAATTTGTTTTTTCTGCCACTGCTTTCAGCACGGACAGGCCAGCCTCCATGATCTCTGGTCCAATCCCGTCTCCAGCTAGGGCGATAATCTTCTTCGTCATAGTGTTCTCCTTTAGGCATCTGGTAGATCACGATAGGATACAATGTGACCAATCTCTCCAGCATTCTCTTTTTGCACCAAGGTATTGGCATTGATATAGGCAATCGCTGACGCCTTCAATACGTCAAAGTCTAAACCAGAAGCGTTAAAGATGGTATCCGTTGCTTCGTTTTCAACAGTGACCAGCACACGCGCTTGGGCATCAATTCCATCTGTCACCGCATCAATGGTGTAGGAAGTCAGACGAACTTCTTGGTGGAAGAATTGATCAATAGCGTTAAAGATCGCTTCCACTGAACCTTGACCTTTGGCAAGGTATTCAAGAATTTCACCATCTTCATTTTTCAGACTGACTGCTGCAGTGATGCTTTCATCTTCATTGGTTGTGAGGCGAAGATCATCAAAGTGGAAGCCTTCCGGATTTTCCACTGCTGTACCAGCAACAAGGGCGCGGATATCGGCATCGGTGATCTCGTGTTTCTTGTCTGCCAGAGATTTAAACTTAGCAAACAATGGCTTGATGTCTTCTTCTGTGAAATCCAGTCCCAACTCATGCAGTTTTTCGACAAAGGCATGGCGACCAGACAATTTACCAAGTGGAAGGCTATTGCTCTTAACCCCCACCAACTCAGGCGTGATGATTTCATAGGTAAGTGGATTTTTAAGAACTCCATCTTGGTGAATCCCAGACTCGTGTGAGAAGGCATTACCACCAACAACCGCCTTGTTTTTAGGAATTGGAATCCCAGAGTAACGAGAGACCAACTCAGAGGTGTTGATGGTTTCATTAAGGACAATCGGACTCTCCACTTGGAAATAGTCTTCGCGAATATTAAGAGCGACCGCTACTTCTTCAAGGGCAGCATTTCCAGCCCGTTCCCCGATCCCATTGATAGTACCTTCGACCCGACCAGCTCCATTTTTGACAGCGGCGAGGCTATTTGCCACTGCCATTCCCAGATCATCATGACAATGAGGGGAATAAATAATCTCACGATCCGACTTGACATGGTCAATCAAGTATTTGAAAATAGCTCCGTACTCTGCTGGTGTCGTGAAACCGACTGTATCAGGAATATTGATGTAGCTAGCGCCAGCATCGACTGCAGTCTGGACAACTTGCAAGAGGAAATCCAACTCCGTCCGTGTCGCATCTTCGGGCGAGAATTCAACAACTTTAAACTTAGAACGCGCATAAGAAACGTGTTCCTTGATCGCTTCAAGAATTTCTTCCTTGGTCTTGTTGAGTTTAAACTCCCGGTGAATGGGACTCGTTGCGATAAAGACGTGAACTTGCGGATACTTGGCGTCTTTCAAGGCTTCATAGCAAGCATCGATATCGGATTTAACGGAGCGAGCCAAACCTGTAACGGCTGTCTTTGTCAAGACCTTCGCAATCTCTTGCACAGCAGTAAAGGAATCCGGACTGGCTGCAGGAAAACCTGCCTCAATAGCAGAAATACCCCATTTTTCCAATTGCTTGGCAATGGCAATCTTTTCTTTGATAGAGAAATTAACTCCTGGAGTCTGTTCACCGTCCCGAAGGCTGGTATCTAAAAATTCAACTTTACGCATAGGGTCTCCTCATTTCTAAACATAGTGAATAAAATAAAAACATCTCGCCAGTTACCTAAGCGAGATGTCTTGTTACTCCCGCTTGGTAAGCCAAACAGGACTAATGCTTTTGCACTAGCCCGAGTACCTCAACAACAAAGCAAATTGAATAAACTTAGCTGTTTTCATGTTTGACTTTCTCCTTTGATTGATGTCTTGTTTAGTATTTTAGCATAGGGAAAATTGAATGTCAAGAATTTTCTACAATATTCTGAATTTTTTGAATAGAAACAAAATAAAGGCGAAAGTCGCTTTCTTACTTTCGCCTGATCTTCTTATTTTTTCCTGTAGAGATCAAAGATGATTTGATCATTGTATAGATCAATGGTATTGGCCTTGACATAGAAATCCATCTCATTTTTAATCTTAGCAAGCTCGATCTTGATCGTCGCTTCTTTGCTATCAATTTTTACAAAGTCAGGTAGATCCTTGTTTGTAGACAGCACCTGCATCACGGTCTTCTTAGGAAGTTTCAAGGTCCCAACTGAAAAATCCTTGAGGGTCAGGAGGATACTCCCATCCTCTAGCTTACTTGGCTGGAAATAGATATAGAGCGGGTACTCCTTTCCTAAAAAGTCCATCTTCCCCTCTAGTAACATCTGTTGGTTGTCTGCATACAGTTGATAATCACTCAAATGATAACTTTTCAGCATGACCTTGATGGTTTCATTTAGTTGAGCCCTAGTTGTGGTCATACTGCCGATCTTGACATCTCCTCCTTGGCTAGGAGTCTGTAGTTGCCGGACATCCTCTCGTACCGTTGAGAAACGAGTCCATATGACTAGACTTGTTGCCAGCAAGAAACTGACCAAGCCTAGAAAGAGCCATTTCCAGATGTTAATCGGCGTTTTTTCTCGTCTCTCCTTAAAATGACGTCCTGTGGTTGCTGGTTTAACCTTCTTCTCACTCGAACCATTTTTTCTCAGTTGCATGTATTTTCTCCAGTACGGCTTCTTTCATGATCTCATAGCCAGTATTATTGGGATGGAAACTACCCTCATCATACAAGGCATCATTGGTCACAGTTTCTTTTCCTAATTCGGATTCTGTCACCCCACTCTTGCCATCAATGCCCTTATAGAGGAGGTCATTGATTGGAACAAAGTAGACGCCTTGATAGGCAGAGAGGGTCTCCTCCGTTCTTTGGTTCCACTGATCGACAAGGGTCTGCAATTCCGTTAGATCGGGGAAGTTGAGATACAAGGGATTATAGATCCCCACCACGTAAACGGGCAGATCCGGATTGTCCTTGCGGGCCAATTCGATGATCTGCTTGAGATTTTTCTCGTAGGTCTTCGATGCTTTTTCGAAGCGGTCCAGATCTAAGTTACTGGTATCCTCAAGAATGGCCTTTCGCAGATCATTGCCCCCGACAGTAATGGTCAGTAACTGAGCCTGCTTCAGGTCCTTTCGAATCTCCTTTTTCTCCTGCATGCGTGACAAAATTTGACTACTCGTGTTGCCAGAGACACCATAGTTGATCGCTTTGAATTCAAGACCTGTTTCATTGGTCAAACTCTGAGCGAGCAGAGGGACAAAACCTCCCTGATTGGTGCTATCTCCCACGCCTTTGGTCAAGGAATCCCCAATCGCTACATAGGTGACTACCTTCTTTTTGGCACTTGTTGACGGTTTGGTCATCACTGGTTCTGCCGAAGGAAGGAGCCAATTGACCAGAAAAAAGCAGACCAGAAAAGTGACCAAACAATACAAGATCATCTCTAGTATTTTTCTACTATTCATATACTCTTCATTCGTCCAGATTTCAATTTGACTTTCTTATTTTTAAGTCAGGTTTAGGCTTGGTAGACAATCTTGCCCTGGCAGATAGTATAGGCCACCTGTCCCTTGAGGGATTCACCAACAAACGGTGAATTAGCTGCCTTAGAAGCAAAATGATCAGACACTAAACGGTCAGCATCCGGATCAAAGATCACAATATCTGCTGGTCCACCGACTTCCAAATAACCCGCTTCAAAATTATATAATTTAGCAGGATTATAGGTCATTTTTTCTAAGAGTTCCATCAAGCTGAGCTCTCCTGCATGGACCAAATAGGTCAAACCAAGCGATAGAGAGGTCTCTAATCCTGTCATGCCGGAAGGAGCCTTGGTGATATCGGCTACGTTCTTTTCATCCGCATGATGAGGCGCGTGGTCCGTTGCGATTACGGTAATGACTCCTGACTTCAAGCCTTCGATGACTGCACCGCGGTCTTCTTCCCGACGAAGAGGCGGATTCATCTTGGCATTGCTTCCCTTAGACAGCAAGAGGTCTTCAGTCTTAGAGAAATGCTGAGGAGCTACTTCTGCTGTAACAGGAGCACCGATCGCTTGGGCAAACTCGACAACCTTGACACTCTCAGCTTTCGAGAGGTGTTGGATGTGGAGGTGGCCACCTGTCGCATGAGCAATCATAGCATCCCGCGCTGCCATAGAGTATTCTGCTACACCAGTCGCTCCGCAAACCTTGAAATGCTCCCGGGCAATGTGCTCATTGAGTCCCAGAATGCCGTTCAACTCTGGATCTTCTTCGTGGAGACTAATGAAAGTCCCCAGACGTTTAGCTTCTTCCAAGGCCTGACGGACTACCTTGGTACTTTGCAACGGGATCCCATCATCTGAGAAACCGACAGCCCCAGCTTGTAACAAACCTTCAAAGTCAGTGAGGTGTTGGCCATCAAAGTTCTTGGTAACCGTCGCTACGGTTTTAACATGAATGGCTTCCTTAGCAGCAGAATCCAAGACTTCTTTTAAGGTCTCGACATCTGAGATGGTTGGAGTGGTATTAGCCATCATGACGACTGTGGTAAAACCACCTGCTGCAGCTGCCAGTGCTCCTGTGTGAATATCTTCCTTGTGGGTCTGACCTGGTTCACGGAAGTGAACGTGAATGTCCACCAAACCTGGCGCTACCACCTTGCCACTCGCATCGATGACTTGGGCTCCTTCATAAGAAAGAGATGGACCTATTTCCACAATTTTCCCCTGATCTACCAAAAGATCACATACTTGGTCCAAACCAGTTTTTGGGTCCATTACCCGACCATTTTTAATGACTAACATCTTCTACTCCTTTATTCATAGAAATCAACATGGGTCTCTAGCAAGTGATCCCCATCATAGCGGAACATAGCTGAAAAGAAGGGTTTATCCTCCAAGAGCCACTCGACAAAGGTGTGGTCCCCCTCCCAAGTTGGCTTACTTAAGACTTGATCATAAGGCACCCACTCCAGTGTCCCTTCGTTACACTCGATGAGCTCCCCTTCAAATTCGGTCACCTTGAAGACATAGGTGTACCAGTCCAGGTCAGGTGTAAATTCAGGGAAGGTGATAATTCCTTTTAGAACTGGCTTAGCAACTAGACCCGTTTCTTCAAGAATTTCTCTAGTAGCACATTCTTGAGGAGTTTCCCCGCGTTCTAATTTTCCACCAACCCCGATCCACTTGCCTTCATGGACATCATTGGGCTTTTTATTGCGATGAAGCATCAAAAACGCTTCTCCATTATCGATATAGCAAATTGTAGCTAACTGTGGCATTATTTCTTCTTTCTATTTTCCTAACTTCGCAACCAATCAATAGGCTCGCGACCCATCTCCGTTAAATAAGCGTTAGCCCTTGAAAAAGGACGGGAGCCAAAGAAACCGCGATAGGCCGATAAGGGACTGGGATGGGCACTTTCAATAATCAAGTGTTTACTTGCATCAATCAAAGACTTCTTCTTCCGAGCATAGGCACCCCACAGAATAAAGACAACATGCTCCTCCTCTTGACTGACTAGGCGAATAACTGCATCTGTAAACTCTTCCCAAATCAGGCCAGCGTGCCCATTGGCTTGGCCAGCAGGCACTGTCAGACAGGCATTGAGTAAGAGAACCCCTTGCTCTGCCCAAGGCATCAAATCATGGGAAGGCTTAGGCCCCACATCTTCCGCTAACTCCTTTAAAATGTTTTGCAAGGATGGAGGTGCTGGGATGTCATCCGGTACAGAAAAGCTGAGTCCCTGTGCTTGACCAGGACCGTGATAGGGATCCTGACCCAGAATCACGACCTTAACTTCTTCCAGATTCGTTGTCTTTAAGGCCTGAAAAACCTTTTCACGAGGTGGGTAAATGGTCCCTGATGCATAGACCTGATCTAAAAATTGATTGATTTGCTTAAAGTAGCCCTCTGGAAGCTGCTCCTTAAGCAATTGGTGCCATCTTGAATGTTCCATCGCTTCTCCTTACAGCATAAAATAATTAACCGTTCTCTTGAGATTTCCTCGGACCAGCAGCCAAACCAATAGAGGCTAACAAGAGAATTTGTGGTAGAAATTGGATCAGATAACGAGTCTTGCCACCTTCAAAGATGGTCAAAAAGAGAAGACCACCAAATACAGCTAATGACAAGAAGTGGATATCATCCTCTTCTCTTTTCTTCAGATAGACAAAGACCAGCCCAGCTGCCATGATGATCCAAATGACTTGTTTAAGGAACTCATAATATTTGTATTGAGGACGATCCGTACTCAAGAAGTAGGTCCGAACCCACTTAGCAAAGGGGAAATCCTTAGTGTAACGCTCGTAAAGAGGATTGATAACGGGAGTCTTCTCATACTCCACATCCCGATAGAGCCAACCAAGTGTCCCTTCTGCCACCGTCAAGGATTGCTTGGTATAAAGGTGTCCCAGGAGTCCAATCGGGCCATATTCCTTCAAGCGCCGTTTGATTTCTTTAATGATATATTCGTTCTTGAACATCCCATTATTGTACTCGTCTCGCTTATCTTCGTCGACATATTTCAAGAGCCCCTCTTTCATATCTGCTTGGTTATGACCAATATCCGTCAAGCCCAAGTTAATAAACAAGAGAGGACCCTTGGCCAGACCTTCCCCTTCGAGAATAGGAACGGCTGTTTGGTGTTTGACAGCTGTATTAAGGGCTCCATAGACCAGACCAGTTGATAAAAGGGTTAAAGCAAAGACTTTACCAAAGACCTTCCACTGCCCTTTAAAGAAAAGAACCATCCAAAAGGCTATCACGACAATAATGGTCGTCGGACGAATAAGCATGGTCAGACCTGATAATAGTCCAAATAACAAGGAGGTTTTCCATTGTGCATCACTGTCGCCCCCTTTTAAGAGATCCAAGGCTAGCCCTAATTGCAAGGCGATGAGAGGAAGAGGCGGAATATCCGTGTACATGGAGTAAAAATAAGGGGAATAACAGATTAAGGCCACATAGAGGGTATACACCAAATCTGCCACTTTTTGGTCATAATGTTTTAGTCCTAAACGATACAAGAGGATAGCTCCTGCATTCACAAAAACCATGTTGAGAACTTGCATGACCCAGAGGCCTGCTCCACCAAAGATTTGGTAGAAAAAGCGTTCGTACAAGAACAAGGGAAGGTTATTGGGATTCCGACTCAGGTAGCTTGAGATAGAGGACTCTTTTAGAAGGCTAAAGGCTCCCGTATAGACCACCGCAGCATCCCGACGAATCAACAATTCTGCAGATAGCATAAAAACAATCTGAACCAGAATTGCTCCCAGCATAAATCCTGTCTTATGTTTCATCAACCAGGAAAAGGCTCTTTTGAGATAGGAGCGACCAACATAAGCTAGGAGGAAGACAAGTCCCCCAACTACAAGTCCCCATCCCGAAATATCTTTTAGGTATACGACACTAATGATAAACCAGTGCACCATCAGGAACAACATGACCAGATGGAGAAAGCCAAATAAGACTTTTTTACTTTTTACTAACATAGCTCCATTATAGCAAAAAAATAGGGATTTCGCTGGATTCTATCGGCTCTCCATCAAATAGAGGACTTCAGTTTGGATGGTGAAGCCCAGGCCTAGATAAAGGCTGAGGGCTGCTTGATTCTCTTTTTCAACGACAATCTGAAATTGCTGCTCCATTTCTGCAGCCATCTGATTCATCACGCTTCGCAAGAGATAGCACGCATACCCTTTGCGGAGATGATCCGGGTCAACGGCTAGTCCAAAGAAATAGGTCGTTCCTTGAGATAGATCCACCGTAACAGAAGCAAGGACTTGCTCTTGGTCACGCAAGACAAAGAGACGGGTATCCTGGCCCTCGAGAGACTCGGTCGCATACTTGAGGGCATAGTCAAGATCTGTCTCAAAAGCCTTGGATTGAAAATGAGCAATCTCTTGGAGCATGGACTCCACAGCTTCCAATACCATCAGCCCTTCTCTCTTCTCATGGTCGGTGACCTGACATGGGGCCTCCAACCACAGTTCGTGGTCTTCCTCTTCTGCCTCCACTAAATGAAAATGGCTAAGTAAGTCCGTGTTTTGATCCAAAAACCGAACCTCTGACACATATAGTCGTTCTTCTAGCTGATAGTCCTTGGCCAAGTCCATAAAGTCTTCCCATAAGGAACGGGCAATACCTTGTCTACGAAAAGAAGGAGTCACAAAGAGCTGAACTTCAGCTTCCTTGGGTTCATCCGCATAGATGGACAAAAATCCAAGCAGTTGCCCCTCCACCAATGCAAGGATAAATGCTGGCATCGTAGGATCATCATTATAGAGATTGTCCAAATAGGGCAGGCGATAGGTTTGATCGACTTGGTGACAGGCTCTCACAAGCTGTTCACACTGTTTCTTTTCTTCTATAGTCAGACGAGTGCGTCTTTCAAGCTTCATTATTTTATCCTTCCTTTACAAAAGAAAAGGAGAGCCAAGCGTTGGCCCTCCTCCATTATACTTTAGTCTTGCCAAGTTTCTTGGTTTTCCTTGAAACGGCGTAACAGTTCCAAACCTTCAGAAGTGATATAACCTTGTTCTTCAGCCAAATGAATCAATTCAGTGTAGTTTGACAAGGTTTCAAGTTGAACGCCAGCTTCCGCAAATTTCTTATCGGCTTTCTCCAATTGGTAGGTGAAGATAGCCACCACACCAAGGACATCTGCCCCTTCGCGCTTCGCAGCTGCGACAGCATCCAAGACAGATCCACCAGTAGAAATCAAATCTTCCACTACGACCATCTTTTGACCTTGTGGTACACGACCTTCAATTTGATTACCAGCACCGTGGTCTTTTGGTTTGCTACGAATGTAGGCAAATGGCAAATTCATCTTATCCGCAATAATGGCTCCGTGAGGAATCCCTGCAGTTGCAGTTCCAGCAATCACTTCTACTTCAGGGAAAGCTTCCTTGATTTTATCTACAAATCCATTTTCAATCAAGGTACGAGTTTCAGGATAAGCGAGGGTCACACGGTTATCCGTATAAATAGGGGACTTAATCCCAGAAGCCCACGTAAAAGGCTCTTCTGGTTTCAAATAAACAGCTTCAATTTTTAGAAGATGGCTGGCAATATCTTTAGCTAATGACATGATAACTCCTTTTCACGATTTTAATCGAATACGAATTAAATCAATGATTTATTTTTAAACGACTGTACAGGTTAGTGAATAGTTCAGGGAAGGCCCTATCGGGCTCTGTTTATTCCGACGATTTAGAGGATAAAACTATCATTTTTATCCTCTAAATCTAGTGAACTCGTTAGGGAAGGCCCCGTCGGGCTTCCCGTAGAGCTACAAAAGTTTCACTTTTAGTAGCTCTTACGAGTTCCATTGTCTCTTAATCTCATGGTAAGCGTCCCATGGATTTTCTGCTTGGATAATTGGACGTCCAACAACAATGTAGTCAGAGCCAATTTTATGGGCTTCTTGTGGGGTCATGACCCGTTTTTGGTCACCAATTTCTGCTCCTGCAGGACGGATCCCTGGGGTCACACAAACAAACTCTTCTGATGTAGCTTTCTTGATCAAATCTACTTCATGGGCTGAGCAGACAACGCCATCCAAGCCTGCTTCTTGCGCCTTACGGGCATAATTAACTACTGATTCTTGGACAGTGGTTTGGATGTTTTGGCAATCACGCATGTCTTCTTCACTGGTAGAAGTCAATTGAGTCACCGCTACTAACTTAGCTCCTGGTCCAAGTGCTTTTTTGGCTTCGCGCATCATCTCTACACCACCTGCTGCATGAACTGTCACCATATCCACACCAAAGGTGCCTAGGACAGACATGGCTGACTTAACCGTATTTGGGATGTCGTGCAATTTTAAATCCAAGAAAATGCTATGGCCACGACCTTTCAGATAGTGAACAATTTCTGGGCCGACTGCATAGAAAAATTCCATTCCGATTTTTACAAACAGTTTTTCATCTTCTGGGAAATGTTCTAGAAAGTTTTTGACATCTTCAAAAGCTGGAAAATCAAGGGCGATGATGGGACGTTCTTCACGCATGGGTTTCTCCTTTTTATGGCTGACATTTTTTCCACAAAAAAACCTTGCCCGAGGCAAGGTTACACGAAAATTAGGTAGTATCTACCCTGATTCACCGTCTAGACCTTAGGAGCCTCTCTGGACCGCTTTAAAGGTTTTTCTACATTGTAGTACGATATGAAAGAAAAGTCAAGAAATAATCATAAAACGTTCGGATTCAGTCTGTCTTTTCGGATTAGACTAGTATGAGTCCTTGATCATAACAAAAAACTTGACATATTACCGATTTTCCTGTAAGATATTTTCTATGCTGAGTAAGGGTTGTTTTAGTTGTAGCTTACTCAGTAGCCTGTTGGGGTTGTAGCCAACAGGCATTTTTTATTTTCTTGCTAATCCTTATAATAGATTTTCTCGGACATGCCGACGCAAATCTTCCAAGCTAGTTATTCCATACTGATCCATGACCTTTGGTAAGTCTTGGATAATGGTCGGGCATGCGTATGGATCAGTGAAATTAGCGGTTCCAACTCCAATCGCAGAGGCTCCTGCAATCATCATCTCAATAGCTGCTTCTGCTGAATCCACGCCACCCATTCCAATAATTGGTAGTTTGGTCGATTGGGATACTTGGCGGATGAGTTTCAAGGCTACTGGAAAAATAGCTGGACCTGACATACCGCCTGTGCCATTGGCAATAATCGGCTTGCCTGTCTTGAGGTCAAAGCGCATCCCGACCAGCGTGTTGATCATGGTCAAGCCACTAGCCCCTGCATCCTCTGCAGCCTTGGCGACATGAGTAATATCTGCAACACTAGGGGTCAACTTAACGTAGACAGGAACGGATGAGGCTTCTACAGCTGCTTTCACGGCTGCATAGGCCAATTCAGGAACCTGTCCGATTAAGATACCATTATTGCCATGGTCTACGTTGGGACAAGAGATATTGAGCTCGATGGCCTTGACATTTGGCGCTTGCGAGATCTTGCCAGATACCGTTGCATACTCTTCATTGGAGAAGCCAGCTACATTGGCGATAATCGGTAGATCTGGATAATGCTGGGCCAACCAAGGGAGTTTCTCTGCTAGGACCACGTCTACCCCTGGATTTTGGAGACCAATAGCATTGAGCATACCTGCAGGTGTTTCGGCAACGCGTGGCGTGGGATTTCCGAAGCGAGCCTCAGCAGTTGTCGCCTTGATCATAATGGATCCAAGCAGGTCTAAGTCATAGTATTTGGCATATTCCTGACCAAAGCCAAAACAGCCGGAAGCCGGAATGATGGGGTTTTTCAAGTCTAATCCTGGTAAGGATACAGCTAATCGATTACTTGTCATACTTTCCTCCCTACATCACAATCGTACCAGTTTCAAAGACTGGACCGTCTTCACACACGCGCTTGTTGGCCGCTTGGCTTTCATTTTCTAAATGCACCACACAGGCATAGCAAGCACCCATCCCACAGGCCATACGCGATTCCATAGAAATGTAGGCGCGGGGATGGTCATGGAATTTGGTATTGACATATTTGAGCATGCCAGGTGCTCCACAAGAATAGATAGCGTCAAACTCCTGATCCATCTGATCAATGACCGTAGAGACATAACCTTTGATACCATAAGAACCATCGTCTGTTGTAATGGTTACTTGGCCGTACTGCTTCAACTCTTCTTCCAGGATAACCGCTTCTTTATTGGCAAATCCAAGAACAGAATGGACTTCTACTCCCTGCTCATGTAGCTGTTTAGCCACTTGGACCAAAGGAGGAACACCAATCCCGCCACCAATGATCAAGGCACGCGCCCCTTGACCAAGACCTTTTAGGTCAAAGCCGTTTCCTTGAGGGCCCATGACACTGAGGAAGCTACCAATAGCCAGCTGAGAAAAGATGGCTGTCCCTCCCCCTTCTACCCGATAGATGAGGCGACAGGTCTGGCTGTCTGGATCTATCTCAGAGATAGAAATAGGACGACGGAGGAGCTTAGAGTCATCCGGTACACGGATATGGAGAAACTGCCCCGGTAGCATCTGCTCCACCATTTCCCCCTTCAAGACCATTGAAAAAATCCGTGGCGCAATCTCTTCTTGAGCGATTAACTCCATGTCTTCCATCATGATTTTTCCAAACCGTTTCTTACAGCTGTCACTGACCATTGGCTTCCTCTTCTTTCTTCCAGCAAAAAAGACCTCGCAAAAGCAAGGTCCTACAAATGATCAGCTAGACTCGGTCCGTTGATCTTTTTCTGTCTTTCCTTGCAGGCCTCTCTGGACCCCTTAAAGGTTAAATTTGTCTCATTATATCGCTCTCCTTGTCGCTTGTCAAGTAGAAGCCCGATGGCTCCGCTCATTTCCCATCTGTCTCAGGAGAAAACCCTTCTGGTACCGGTGGGATATACTGTAAAGCAATGCGATTTTCAGGCTTGCGATCGACCAAGTAGAGAACCAACAAGAAGAGCCATTCCAGGGGCTTCATCAGATAGTAAATGATATCCATGGCCCATTTCTTCTTGATATGTTTGGCAAAGGGATAGCCATAGCGGTCATAATTACGACGCAGGAATCGATGGAAACGTGGCGTCTTTTCTTCTAAGACCTGCTCAAAGGCATTGGCAATACAGAGCTGGCGATTCACCACAACAGGATGACCGTGCCGGACACCCATACGTTGGGGCTTGACAACTTTTTCATGGCCACCAGCCGCAACTGTACAGAGATAGTGCTCATCCATGATGAGATTCTGAGGAGGGATCTTTTCTGAGAAGGTCCAATCTGCCGTATTGGTCCAGGCCTTGACCAAGCTATCAGGACGTTGACCAAAGAGCATGAGGACCATGACCAATACCGCTAACAAGGGAAGGGCAAAGACGACTGCCAGCCAAGGCCAGTGTTTGGATTGGTGGAGAATCAGGTGAAAGCGCTGGAGAATTGGATTGTCATAGGCCCTATTGGGATCAGACTCGCCCTCCCACTCCTTCATCCTGGTCCGCAGGAGACTAATAGAATAAACCAACAAGAAGACCGTGTGACAACCGATGACTTGTACCTGGATGTCAAACACCCCTAACAATACCAAGCCCATCAATATCCCACTAATACAAAAAATGTTCAAAAGCGGGGACAAGGAATTGGCATCCCTATAAGAATAGATGACCAGAGCTAGGAAGGAAATCAGTGCTAAGGTAAGAATCGTCGGGAGAGCCTCCGACCAAATTATGGTATGCTTCTGCTCATTGATGAGCTGATGGGTCCAATCATAACCAGTCAGATCCTTTACCAGATAGATGACGAAGGATTCCAGGATACAGCCAAAGACTCCTATCCATAGGATCACAAAGTACTTGCGATTGTTGACCCTTCGTTTAATTTTTTCTTCTTCTTTTTCTTCATAGACACCGACCAGTTCCTTTTCCAAGGTCTGGGCCTGTATCGTAGACCAGCGAGTAATAACATACAGAATCACAAAGATATTGGGAACAAAATAACTAACCCCTAGGGCATGAACAAGAATTGTAACACTGTATATTGCGACTCCAAAAATAGCATTCCAGAAACCCAAAGATTGGATATTTCCTGGTAAGCTACCAAGGATTAGAAAGACGTACAATCCAAGAAAGATCAATAAGTTGGTCATAAAGTTAATCTTTAATAGACTGGCTAAAAATTTGGTCTCCAGTTCCTGGTTCCATTTTTTGTACCAGAAAACGATTTTCTTCATCACATCTCCTCCATCATTTCCCTCATTTTATCAAGCTACAATTAATCCTTCAATTCTAAACCTGTTTTATAGGGAAAAATCATTCTAGAGACTGATACTAGCTAGGATTTTCTGTCAAAAGTATGTTAAAATATAAGCATGAGAATCCAACAATTACATTACATTATCAAAATCGTCGAAACAGGCTCTATGAATGAGGCGTCCAAGCAACTCTTCATCACCCAGCCAAGTTTGTCCAATGCTGTGCGGGACTTGGAAAAAGAAATGGGAATTGATATCTTCATCCGTAACCCCAAAGGGATCACTCTGACTAAGGATGGGATGGAGTTCCTTTCTTATGCACGACAAGTCGTGGAGCAGACCCAACTCTTAGAAGAACGCTATAAAAACCCAGTAGCCAATCGGGAGCTCTTTAGCGTATCCTCCCAGCACTATGCCTTCGTAGTCGAAGCCTTCGTCTCTCTCCTCAAGAAAAGCGATATGGAGAAATACGAGCTCTTCCTACGGGAGACCAGAACCTGGGAAATCATCGATGACGTCAAGAACTTCCGTAGTGAGATCGGTGTCCTCTTCCTCAATGGGTACAACCGGGATGTCCTTTCTAAAATGCTGGATGACAGCCACCTCAAGGCAACCCACCTCTTCACTGCCCAACCTCATATCTTCGTCAGCAAGACCAACCCTCTAGCTAACAAAGAGGTGGTGAAATTAGAAGATCTAGAAGACTTCCCTTATCTCAGCTACGACCAAGGGACCCACAACTCCTTCTACTTCTCAGAAGAAATCCTCTCCCAAGAGCATCACAAAAAGTCCATCGTCGTCAGTGACCGTGCCACCCTCTTCAATCTCTTGATTGGTCTGGACGGCTACACCATTGCGACTGGTATCCTTAACAGCAACCTCAACGGAGACAATATCGTCTCCATCCCGCTAGATATCGATGACCCAATCGAGCTGGTCTACATCCAACACGAGAAAGCTAGCCTCTCTAAGATGGGTGAGAAATTTATCGAATACTTACTTGAGGAAGTCCAATTTGATAAATAGGAACTAACTAGCTACACATGCACAATAAAAACACCTGAAACAAGTGGATTTCCACTTCTCTCAGGTGTTCTTTTATTGTCTTAATTTCGAAAACACTTGGCCAATCTTCCCTTCGATGACCAGGTCTGCCTGCTTGTCCTGTGGGATACTGGTCCTATTGATGACGACCAGCTTCTCCCCTTGTAAATACTGGATCAGGCTGGCTGCTGGGTAGACGACGAGGGAGGTACCACCGATAATCAGCAGATCTGCCTCTCGGATGGCTTTGGCTGCTTGGCTAAAGATCTCCATATCAAGGGCTTCCTCATAGAGGGTCACATCCGGCTTGACCACCTTGCCACAGTCCAAGCAACGCGGAACAGGCCCTTCCAAAGCTAGAAAGGCTTCCAGATCATAAAAGCGCTGGCAACCCGTACAGTAATTGCGGTCGGCACTACCATGGAGTTTCAAGACTTTTTTAGACCCTGCCATTTCATGGAGACTATCAATATTTTGCGTCACGATTGCCATGAGCTTACCGGTCTCTTCTAGCCAAGCCAGATAGCGATGGGCTGCATTGGGCTTGGCATCTGGATAGAGCAGGTACTTCTTGTAAAAGTCGAAAAAGTCCTCTGGATAACGCTCAAACATGGTATGAGAGACCAGTTGCTCTGCTGTAAAATGGCGCCCTAAGGTGACGCTATAAACACCATCAGAGCTCCGAAAATCAGGGATATTGGACTCTGTTGAGACGCCTGCCCCACCGAAAAAAACAATCCGTTGACTCTGATCAATGATTTCTTGCAACTCTTTCAGTTTATCCATGTCTTCCTCCTTACAAGAGTGCCTCGATAACAGCATTGGCCTGGTCAAAGTAAAAAGGTTCTCGCCGGTAAACAATCCCCGTCTCCTGGGCTAAACTCACCAAGAGTTCCATAAAATGCTGGGAGGAGAAACCAGTCGTCCGGTGCAATTCTTCCTCATCAAAGGGTTTGATCAAGTGGGCCAGAGGATTGCGGACAGATTTCTCCAACTCCCGCAGTTGCTTGGCCGCATCCTTGATGGAATCTGTCAAGTCCAAGAGTAAGATCAACTCCGTCAAACTGGACGAATTGACCGCACTCTCGCTATGGAATTGTTGCAATGCTGGATTTTCAGAGGCCCGGATCTTGTCAAACTTCCAATGGTCATAGCTGGACTCTTTAGAGTTGTGAATGTAGTCCGCAATATCAGGGATCTGCATCTCAATCAAACGCATAAAGATCCGATAAATAGCTGGACTCACCGCCCGAATAAAGTCGATAATCTGCTCGTTGCGGAGCTTGGCTTCTAAATCATACAGATAGTTCGCCAACTGTTCCTCTTCAGGATTTTCATGCCAAAAAAGCTGAAAACCTGTTGCATCTAGCAAGTCAGTTTTCAACTTTTGGTTCATGATTGGTTGGATATTGAGCTCTCGACGCTCGGCCATTAACTGCAATAATATCAAGACCAGTTCTGGCACACTCTTCTGCTTCCTAGCAGAGCGTAGGGCCCGACTATACTGGTAGGTCTGAAGGTCGTAGAGCCACTCATCATGAAGGTTTTCTGTCATTAGTCTGCGATCAAGGTTTCAAGACCAACTTTCATCATATCAGTGAAAGTATTTTGACGTTCTTCTGCAGTCGTATCCTCATCTGGATTGACCAAGCTATCAGAAATGGTCATGATGGCAAGGGCATCCACATGGTGTTGAGCAGCAAGATAGTAAAGAGCCGCTGCTTCCATTTCCACAGCTTTCACGCCCCATTTACCAAGCTCCAAGTTCTTTTCAAAGTAGTTTGAATAGAAGACATCAGAAGACAAGACATTCCCAACGTGAGTGGTCATACCAAGGTCTTTGGCAATGTGGTAGGCCTTATCAAGCAAATCAAAGCTTGCGATTTGTGGGAAATCGTATTGAGGCCAGTCGTTACGGATGATGTTTGAGTTGGTTGCGGCAGCTTGCGCCAAGACCAATTCACGGACGTGGACATCGCCATTCAAAGAACCAGCTGTACCCACACGGATCAATTTCTTCACGCCGTAGTCCACGATCAACTCACGCGCATAGATAGAGATGGATGGCATCCCCATTCCAGTTCCCATAACAGATACACGATGACCCTTGTAAGTACCTGTGTAACCAAACATGTTCCGGACTTCGTTAAAACATACAGCATCCTCAAGGAAATTCTCAGCGATAAATTTCGCACGAAGAGGATCTCCAGGAAGAAGAATTTTATCAGCAATTTCACCTTGCTTAGCAGCAATATGGATAGACATAATTAAGATATAAAGGGTGACAGAGAACAAAGTAAAAATAGGAAACTGACGACGCATCGCAGATGCTAGACAGTTTATCTTTTTTACACAGTTCTCCGCCCGTATTCAGTTCAGCGAATACAGTTAACCCATCCTTTCTTTTTTTATTGAGTGTTTTGAAAAGCTTTCCGCTCGTGTTCAAATCAGAACACATGCTCTACCTTTCTTTTTTATTTTTTTAGAATAGGCGTTAAAGAGGCAAAGTAAAAATAGGAAATCCGACAAAGATGCTACGCATCTAGAAGGATTTATCTTTTTTACACAGCCTCTAGCCCGGGTTCAATTCAAACCCGAACTACCCTTCCTTTAATTTTTTGTTTTGAAAAGCTTTCCGCTCGTGTTCAAATCAGAACACATGCTCTACCTTTCTGTGTGTATTTTTTTGAAAAGCTTTCTGCTCATGTTTACATCGCAACACAAACTCTAGATTTCCGAATTCATCATAGAGGCCAGGCATCAAAAGTGGGGTTTATTCCAGCCCCAACAACCCTGGTTCATTTATATGCTTAGTTAAATTATACCATAAGAAGATAGGTTTCATCTAGCTTATAGGTTAAATCCCCTACATAAAAACTACTGAATCTTATATACTGGAGACTCCTTGATTTTTTTCCCCATGAGATGATCCAATCCTTTGGAGAAACCAACAGTTAGAAAAGCTGTCAGCAAGAGATAGGGAAGAGCTGTTAAGCCTTGTCCAGTAAACCCAAGGACCAAGCCCGTCGCAGATAAGGGAGCTTTTAAGGTCACTGTCAAGAAGATAACCGAACCCAGGAGCAAGAAAGCTGGCGCATTTCCAAAACCAAGTACCAAAGAGATAAGAGCTGCTCCTGCCATTCCTAGTGCAAAGGAAGGCGTCAGAGTCCCTCCATAGGCACCTGCCCAAAAGGTAAGCAGAACGACTAGAGCTTTTAGGGTAAACAGGAGTAGAATCGTCTGCCATGTGGCCCCATTGAGAATCTCCTGAGCCATCATCCGCCCATTTCCAAGCAGGTGGGGCTGAAAGCTTGCTAGACCAGCTAGGAAAACAAATGCTAATGGCAAAGTGATGAGAATTCGTTTGTCCTTAATTCGATAAATGGATGCCTTCTTTGTGAAACGGGCAAAGAGCCAGGCGACTGGAGTAAGGATGACTATTCCAATAAGCATCTGCCATAAGACAGTAGGTGACCAAGTTATTTCAGACACTTGGTAGAGGGCCCGATCTGAGATGACCCAGCCTGCCGTATAAGCAGCCACATAAGTTGTAATCCCAGCCAAGACAAAGCGTTTCATCGAAAATGCCAGCCCCAAGGTTTCAAAGATAAAAAAGACACTGGTTAGTGGTACTTGGTAGACCGCTGCCAAGCCTGCGCCAGCCCCGCAAGCAATCAGAAACATGCGGTCCTGAAACGATAAGTCTAGTGCTCGTACAAGAGGAGGCGCCAGCAAGGCCCCAATCTCCCGTGGTGCCCCTTCTTTTCCAACTGGTGCTCCAGCTCCTACGGCAATAATTTGCCAGGTGGAATGAAGCAACTGTTTCCAGAAATGAAGACGATGATGGGAAGATTCCTCCTTCATCTGGCCCTTAACAGAGAGAATATTTCCCTTTCGCTGTAGGAGATACCAGACCAAGGCTGAGCTGAAACCAACAAGAAACAGACTGAGCCAAATCCGTGAAGGCGCCACTCCATCCGTCAAGAAGCCAGACTGGTGCTCTGAACGACCAAAAGCCAATCCTTCCACTAACTCTAAAAGGTAATGAAGCAGGATACCCGCTAAACCCGAAACAAGCCCTAGCAGACAAGCTGCTAGGACTAGTCTTCGTTTATTGGGAATTGTTTGAAGAGATCTCACAATTCTTTCCAAGGTTCTTACAATTCAGCAAGAATCGCTTTTAGCAATCCTTTAAAGTCACCTTTGACACGTTCTGTCACTTCTACGACTTCTTCGTGGTTGAGCTCTTCTTGGAAACCAGCTGCAAAGTTAGTAATGCATGAAATACCAAGAACTTTCAAACCAGAGTGAGCAGCAACGATGACTTCTGGAACTGTAGACATACCAACAGCATCTGCTCCAAGAGTCTTATACGCACGGATTTCAGCTGGAGTTTCGTATGTAGGACCTGTCACACCGATATAAACGCCATCATCCAATTTAATGCCCAATTTGTCTGCTACTTGATGAGCAGTCTCACGGTATTCTGGAGTGTAAGCTTTGGACATATCAGGGAAACGTGGACCAAAGTCATCCAAGTTTTCACCGATCAATGGGTTTTGACCTGTCATGTTAATGTGGTCAGTAATAGCCATCAAGGTACCAGGACCGAAGCCGATACCTCCAGCAGCGTTGGTGACAAGAACCCCTTCACAGCCCAACACTTTCATGACACGAACTGGGAAAGTCACCACTTCCAATGGGTTTCCTTCGTAGAAGTGGAAACGACCTTGAAGGGCCAAGACTTTACGTCCAGCAAGATCACCATAAACCAATTTACCAGCGTGTCCAACTACTGTTGATTGACCCCAATTTGGAATGTCAGAGTAGTCTACTACGACGGCATTTTCGATTTCTTCGGCTAATTCTCCAAGACCTGATCCAAGGATCAAACCAAACTCAGGAGCTTCGATTCCTTTACCCTTCAAAAATGCTGCTGTTTCATTGATTTTTGCTAATAATGTCATTGTGTTCCTCCTATTATTTCTTAAGTAATGTACCGATTTTGTCAAAGGTATTGGCGTTGCGAATAGTCATCTGGCGATAGAAAGGCATCTTCATCAGATGTTTGTGGTAGGCCGTTTTAGCATAGCTTGCTTCCGAGAATTTCCCCCAGAAAACCGCTAGCTTGCCAAAGTGGATCACTTCTTCTCCTAAATCTAAAGCCAGCAGCTTCTCTTCTACGGATTCCCTACCCAAGCTCTCGGTGTAAAAGAGGACATCCTTACGAGCCATTTCTTTTGACCACCATTCCGGCAAGCTCGCACATTCTGCTTCATAGTCTTCTCGACTCAGGAGAGAAAAGCGCTCAATAAAGGGATAATGGTTCTCAAAGAAGGTCGACAGGCACTCCGCTAATTGGGTCCGCGGAAGATCCGTCGTAAAGAAGATATTGCCACTATTGATGTAGGTTTCCACTTGGCCGAGGCCTAGATCCGTCAATTGTTGACGCAGATCCCCCATGGCTACCTTATTCTTGCCGCCAACATTGATTCCTCTTACGAGTAAGGCAAATCGCGTCATCTTAGACCAATTTATCTAAGAAGCTTTCACCGATCATAGCTTTCTCAACACCGAAGTTATCCGCCACTGTCGCTGAGATATCCGCAAAGTGTCCAACTGGGATCAAGCCACTACCTTTGAAGGATGGGCTGTAAGCCAAGAACGGGATGTACTCACGCGTATGATCAGTACCAGCGTATGTAGGGTCGTTTCCGTGGTCAGCCGTGATCATCAAGAGATCATCTTCTTTCATAGCAGCGATGATTTCTGGCAAGCGCTCATCGAACTCATGCAAGCAATCACGGTAACCGTGTGGATCACGACGGTGTCCATAAAGGGCATCGAAGTCTACCAAGTTAGTGAATGAGAAGCCATGTTTAAAGTCTTCTGATTTCATTGCCTTAATCAAGTTGTCAATACCGTGGCTGTTTGATTTGTTGTGGCCCATATCGTGGTTGATACCAGCACCATTGAAGATATCACTGATCTTACCAACTGAGTAAGTATCGATACCAGCTTCATTCAATTTGTCCAAAACAGTTGGCGCAAATGGTGAAACGGCCAAGTCACGACGGTTAGCCGTACGTGTGAAGTTTCCTGGCTCTCCAACATAAGGGCGAGCAATGATCCGTCCAAGAAGAGCTGGACGTTCCAATGTGATAGAACGAGCGTATTCACAGATACGGTAGAGTTCATCCAAAGGAATGATGTCTTCGTGGGCTGCGATTTGAAGAACTGGGTCAGCTGATGTATAGATGATCAACTCGCCTGTTTCCATTTGACGTGGTCCGAAGTCATCAATAACCGCAGTACCAGAATAAGGTTTGTTAGCTTCGCGGATGACCTTACGACCTGAGAATTCTTCAATCTTAGTAATAATTTCTTCTGGGAAACCATTCCAGAAAGTATCAAACGGTTCTGTAATATTAAGACCCATGATTTCCCAGTGACCTGTCATGGTATCTTTTCCAAGAGAGACTTCTTCTAACTTCGTTGCGTAACCAGTTGGATTGCTCTCAGCAGGTACAGTCTTTAAGGGTTGTTCACGCGGAATATTTCCAAGACCAAGCTTTGCCATGTTTGGTACATTCAAACCAACTGCTTTTGAGATGTGTCCAAGTGTGTCAGATGCGCCATCAGGTACACCAGCATTGACAAAGTTATTAGCATCTGGAGCTGCTCCGATCCCTACTGAATCCAATACAACTAAATGCATACGATTAAATTTTGGCATTTTGAATGTCTCCTTTATAATTTAAACTGAATACAGTATAACACAAATTTTTGAAAATGTAACGCTTTCATATAAAATTTTATAAATAAGTTTCATATCCGTAGAAAAAAGGACAAAATGCCCTTTTTAAAGTGATTTGCTAATGATTTTTGGACCTTCTGGTGTCCCTACGATGACTTTAGAAACCATTCCTAAGAAGAGACCATGGTCGACAACACCGACAGTCCGGTCCAACTCTTCTGCTAAGGCTTCAGCATCTGGGATCACTTTCAAATCCAAATCAATGATAAAGTTGCCTTGGTCGGTCACAAAGCGCTGGCCATCTTTCTCACGATAAGCTGGTGAATAACCCTTCTTCTCAAAATGACGGAAAAGATTCTCTGCTCCGTATTGAACCACTTCTACCGGCAGTTTAAAGGCACCAAGCGTCTCCACTTGTTTAGACTCATCGACAATCCAGATGCAGTCTTTTGAGTTGGTCGCAACGATTTTCTCCATTAAGAGGGCACCGCCCCCACCTTTAATCCCGTTCAAAGCTGGGTCTACTTCATCCGCACCATCTACGGTCAAGTCTACCACTTCTACATCGTCAATGGCTTTGAGAGGAATTCCCAAACCTTCTGCCTGTTCATAGGTCACGCTTGAGGTCGTTACAGCAGTAATCTTCAAGCCTTCCTCCTTGATGCGACGTCCCAATTCAGCCACAAAATAATAAGCAGTTGACCCTGTACCAAGACCGACAATCATGCCGTCAGTAACAAACTCAGCCGCCTTAATGCCAACCTGTTCTTTTAGGTTTACCATCATAGACCTCCATTTCTATTCATATTTAGTATAGCATATTGGCCGACAGATTTCACTAGTTAACTGAAAACCTTTTCAACCTCTCCTTCTAAAAGCAATATCTTGCCCCTCTTGCTAGTTTACGATAGAATAGAAGAGAATACACAGGAAAAGAGAAGATACATGATTACTAGAGAATTTGATACTATCGCTGCGATCTCGACTCCGTTCGGTGAGGGGGCTATCGGAATTGTCCGCCTAAGCGGAACGGATAGCTTTAAAATCGCACAAAAGATCTTCAAGGGTAAAGACTTGAATAGTGTGGCTAGCCATACCCTCAACTACGGCCATATCGTGGATCCAGATAAGGATGAGATCCTCGACGAAGTCATGGTTGGAGCCATGCGCTCTCCTAAGACCTTCACTCGCGAAGACATCATCGAGATCAATACCCACGGCGGGATTGCGGTGACTAATGAAATCCTGCAATTGGTGATCCGCGAAGGTGCTCGATTAGCTGAGCCAGGTGAATTTACCAAGCGGGCCTTCCTCAATGGTCGTGTCGATTTGACCCAGGCTGAGGCGGTCATGGATATTATCCGAGCTAAGACTGACAAGGCTATGAACATCGCTGTCAAACAGTTGGACGGATCCCTCTCTGATCTCATCAACAACACGCGCCAAGAGATCCTCAATACCCTGGCTCAGGTCGAAGTCAATATCGACTATCCTGAGTACGACGATGTCGAGGAAGCAACGACTGAGATCATCCGTGAGAAGACCACTGAGTTTGAAGCCCTCTTGACTAATCTCCTCAAGACAGCTCGCCGTGGCAAGATCCTCCGCGAAGGGATCTCTACTGCTATCATCGGCCGGCCAAACGTCGGCAAGTCTAGCCTTCTCAACAACCTCCTGCGTGAGGAAAAAGCTATCGTGACCGATATCGAAGGGACAACCCGTGACGTCATCGAGGAATACGTCAACATCAACGGGGTGCCCCTCAAGCTGGTCGACACAGCTGGGATCCGCGAGACCGAGGACATCGTCGAACGCATCGGGGTGGAGCGCTCTCGCAAAGCCCTTAAAGAAGCCGACCTGGTCCTTCTGGTCCTCAATTCCAGTGAACCCTTGACCGATCAGGATCGCCAGCTCCTTGAAATCTCTCAAGATAGCAACCGCATCATCCTCCTCAACAAGGTCGATCTCCCGCAGCAAATCGAGTTGGACGAGATTCCTGCCGATCATATCAAGATTTCCGTTCTGAAAAACCAAAATATCAACCAGATCGAAGACCGAATCAATGCCCTCTTCTTCGAAAATGCTGGCCTGGTCGAGCAAGATGCTACTTATCTCTCAAATGCCCGCCACATCTCTCTCATTGAGAAAGCTGTTGAAAGCCTCCAAGCAGTCAACGAAGGCCTGGCCATGGGTATGCCAGTGGACCTGCTTCAAGTCGATCTAACCCGCACTTGGGAAATCCTTGGAGAGATCACAGGGGATGCTGCTCCAGACGAGCTCATCACCCAACTCTTCAGCCAGTTCTGTCTTGGTAAGTAAATCAATTAAAAGATACTATACTATTAGAGACTTTCCTTAGGTGAGTACGGACGTCAGCGAACTTCGAAGAAGTTCCATGACTTAGTTTTGAATCTAACGTTTCAAAACTCCCGAGTGCTTGAAACAATAATGTTTCAAGCACTTTTCTCACGGCGGAAAGTCTCAAGTATTTCTTCAAAAATAAAATTTGTTTAACAGCTACAGTATCACTCATTATTAAAAAATTGTAAATCACTTTTTATATAATAACAAAAATGCGTATGTGTGCAAACATACGCATTCTTTTTTATTTCCCTTGTTCTAATCGCTCGACGGTTTGATAGTCTTGGTAGACCAAGAAGAGTCCTACTGCTGTCAAGAATGGAATAGCGAGAGGGAGTTCTGTCTCGATTTGACCAAATGGTGAATTGCCGACAAAGTGAAGGCCAAAACCAGATACAAAATAGAACCAACCAGTGGACATCAACTCCTTGCGACCTTTTGTCGCTTGAACGATTAAGATGAGACCCACCATGAAGAGGGCTGTGTAGACCCAGTGTGATACGACCCCATTCATGACCCGACCTAGGATACCAGATACTGCGTAAGCAAAACCTTCTGGCATATCTTGACGGATATAGGCAAAGTCCTCCACAATCTGGAAACCAAGACCAGACGCAATCGCTAAAAGGAAGATGGATTTGATCCGACGCACATTGAACAAGTAGAGAACAAAGAAGATCGGAATCAACTTGAAGGGTTCCTCAAAGAGTGGTCCTGCGATGGCACTCTCATACTGGTTCCAAAAATCGCTATTTGGCGCTACCGCTTGAATCATCTCGTGGAAATAGGTATTGGCAAAACTTGACAGCCAACCTGCGATAAAGCCCCCACCTAGAAGAGAAAAAAGAACCGGAATCCAAGACAACTTCCACTTCTTGGCGAAATGAAAGAGAGCCCAAACTGCAGGAATCGCATAAACTAGGAGCAAGAGGACAGAGATACCAATGATCCCATACTGACTGCCTGTCATCCAACCAGCTGTGATAGACTGCGTCTCATAGGCCAGACCAATCGAGAGCAAGAATAAAAATAGAAACAAAATCGATTTGCGTTTCATAAAAAACCTTTCTTCAAAACAATTAAAAAGGCTGGAAAACCAGTCTTTTTATCTATAAGGCTATTGTAACAGGAAAAGCTTAAAAAAACAATAAAAGGCTACGGAAATGGCGACTACTGATTGCTGCTAATTATTTATGACATTTTGGACCATTCGAAATAACAGAGCTCTTAGTGATTGGTTGCTTTTTATTGTAAAACTAACTGATTTCATCATAGACTACTTTCTTACTATCTTAACTATATAGGGAGATTTTTTCTAGTTCGAATTAGAGAAAACTTTTCAGCCTCGATTGGTAGAGAGCAATAATACAAATGTCCATACCTACTTTCAACTAAATTCTCCTTCTTCCATAGTCCGTTTCTTTTTAAAAATTGTATATCGTCAGAAACAATAGTTACCCATGAATTAGGCTTATCTAAATTATCGTCACTTCGTTGAAAAATATCCCATTTCTGTTCATTGAACCAAATATGATTTATAATTTTATACTTTTTTTCAATCTGTTTTTCTGTCAAGTATTCTCTATATTGTTTCAATTCTGAATCAAATAATTTATAACCATTATTCTCTGATAAAGGATCATAGGAAATCAAATATTATCCTGTACTATCACAATCAAAGTATTGATGTTCAATTCCATCAACAACTATGTATAATTTATCCATCATCCCTCCACGTAATACATTTTACCATTTTTATTGACTCTACCACCAAAGTCTTCCAAACCTTGTTTATATAGAGGTAATTTCCCATCATAAATGCCTTTGATCAAAAAGCCATAATTGATATAGAAAGACTTCTCAAAGTTAGATTTTTAAAAGCCAATAAATACCTTTAAATCAGTATTTTCAAATGTATAATATTTATTTTCATAAGCAAAACCTTGTGATTTCAAAGTTTCGCCAACAATTTTTTTGAATTCTGTGTTATTCATTAATTACTATAACCTCAGATACCTAAATTTTTATAGTTTACTTCGTTTCTTGGTAGTCTTCAAAAATCTTTTCCAATAGAGTTAATCAATTTTTCGTATGACTTTCACTGAGCATTAATAAATATCAATCCTTCTAACACGAAATTCAACAAATTCACCATTCTCAAGATCATTTGGAATTCCTCCACCTATATTAATCAAAAATTCTCCTACCTGAGCGATATTTCTTGTTTTATCAATTATTTTAGCAATTATAAAATATTCAAAACTATTCAGGTGCTTTACTAGAAATAATTTATCTTCGCTTTTATATACGTCTCCATCAACAATAGCATATAGCATGTCATCAAACTTTCCCCCAATCTTTCCAAAAAATTCATCTGAAAAGCAAACTAATTCATATTGATTATCCGATAAAGTGACCTCCGCTTCTTTGGTATCAATATCTATCCATTCTATTTTTTTTACAAAAATCATTAAATTTCTCCTTAACGTTGAAATCCTAGACTAGGTCCCTTTTTGATAAGATAATCAACAGTTTTTGCATGATATGTCGTTATATTTCCAGTATTTAGATCTAATCCGACAAAGGCGTACAAAGTATTTTTGCCTTCATATTCTATAAATTTTACATATGCATTTAATTCTGGTACATAAGTACCCGTTTCAATTACAAAATTTGCGTCTTTTAAATATTGTTCTATTGAGTAATCCGTTCTTTTCAATGCGTGAGCAACCTCTGCACTGTGTTTATCAAAATGATTCACTAATTTTTGCTTACTATTAAACTGTAAATTTGCATTCTGTGCTTTTCCTACAGATGGTACTGAATTGTTCTCGAATTCTACCCTTGACACCACTGAAGAATTTCCAGAACTTGGTTGAAAAGTTGGTTTTGGAAAACTGGCATCCCCAGAGCTATGTATATCCTTCACCTTCGGTACATCAACATCACTTGGCTCGACTCCGCCGACAACTCCAGCTACACTTTCTGCTGCCACCTGGCAAATCAACTGCTAGGTCTGGTGTACCACCACGACCAAACTTCGTATTCATATAATCGCTCGCCTTGCCGAAACCAAAGCCCATCACTTGGCTCAACACCAAATTCTGAAGCGCAAGGTACTAGTCGGAAAGAGTTTCCTTTTCCCATTATACCAGATTAAAATCAAGTACAGAAAGGATGGGAAAGTCTCATTAATAATGAAAAAGAAAAGACAAACGTCTCTTCTTATATTCACTTCCCTGAACTCACTCCGGCAATTCTACCTTCAAGCTCATATCCGTTGGTTGCAATACCTTCTGAACAGCTGTGAGAAAGGCTAGTCCATTATCCGATGGAGAATACTGGAATGTGATATGGATGACTTTTTTATCAAAGCTATCGCCATATCTCTCTACATATTGCTTGCTTTCAAGGAAATGAATATAATTGTTAATTTTTTCTTGCAGAATTTCAAGATGGACTGCTTCTATTTCTTCCTCCCAGCCGATTGAATCCACCAGAAGAAGCTCTAAATGATTATCAACTTTACCAATAGCGTCAAGTTCAGTTGGTTTTAGTTCTGAACTAATAGCTTTTCGTATCAGTTTTTCAAATTCTTGAATAGAAAACAACTGTTTAATGGATGATGGATTTACCAAAATACGAACCGGTGAGGATCTAAAGTAATTTTGCCTAGCTACTTCTTTACTCTCCTTTGTCACCCATTCTCCAGTTTGTAAGAATAGCTCAACCTCATAAGCATCCTGTTCTGACCTTAAAGCCTTGTCCACAAATTCTTTACTAACTGGATAAGTAACTTCTATATCTTGAAAACCTCCTGTCATCCAGGACATTGTATATTTGCCATTTTCTTCAGTTATAATAAACCCATTTTCTTTTATAATTCTCATATCGTCTTATTCCTTCACAGGAATCTAGTTCCTAACACTTAATCCAATCTCATTATAAGGAGAGAAATCCCAATCAAATTAGTACCTATACTTTCTCCTATTATACCACACCATGGATATCTTATGAACTTGTTCAAAATTTGGTCAAAAAAAAGAGAGTGGGACAGAAATCGGTAATTCGTTAGAATTCGATTTCGTCGTC
>NZ_JAPJPF010000073.1 GCF_030825805.1 Streptococcus sp. | reverse complement strand
GGGAAAAAAGACAAGTACGAAATGTGGTTCAAATCAGAATCACGTGGGAAATTTGTCCATGTTACCTATGCAGCAGTGCGCGATGAAGCGGGAGAATTTCAAGGTGTCTTGGAATATGTCCAGGATATCCAACCCTATCGGGAGATCGATAGTGAATTTTATAGAGGATTGGAGTAAGAATGAGCTACGAAAAAGAATTTATGAAAGAATTTGAGGCTTGGATCAAGACCCAGGTCATGATCAATGAAATGGCCCTGACAGAAAGCAGGAAGGTCTATGAAGAGGATCAGGATGAGCGGGCCAAGGAAGCTATGATCCGCTATGAGAGTCGCTTGGATGCTTATCAATTCCTTCAAGGGAAGTTTGCTAACTACCACGAAGGGAAAGGTTTCCACGATCTTCCAGATGGCTTGTTTGGAGAGAGAACCTATTAAAGGCTCTCTGTAAAGGCCTTTGACTAGCTGGATTTGGCTGAAAATAGTGCAATGACTTGATTTTTCGAGGGATTGTGTTACAATAAAAAAGTTGAACAGACGTCAACGAATTATTGAAAGTAATATTGGTGATGAAACCTTGTTGCCTTAGGGATTGATCACTGGACACGTAGGAGGAAAAATGGCAAAGAAGAACGTTAACCGTGCGAAACAATACAAACATCAAAATAGACATCTTTTGAAAAAAGCTGTCGCAACTGTAGGAGCAGCTGTTAAAGAGGCACCTAAGAAAGTTGAGAAAGCAGCAAAAGCAGTAGCGAAAGAAGTGAAACAAGCAGCTTCTTCAGTGGAAGAATTCGCTGCAAGCTTGGAAGGTGTGGCACTTGATCGTGCGCAAACATTCTATGATGAAGGTATTCGCTCTGTTGCGGACTTCGCAAACTGGACAGAGAAAGAGTTGTTGGCCCTTAAAGGAATCGGCCCAGCAACCATCAAAAAATTGCAAGAACTAGGCGTTAAATTTAAATAATCGCTTTTGTGATTTCTTGCTATTTCCAGGAAAACTTGATAAAATGAACCTATTAGAGGTGTTTTGAATCCCACATTTTACAGAAAGTGGCGGTGCTGAGAAGTCCACAAATGTGTCAAAACTAGTTGCTAATGGATGAAAATGAAATAAACAAAGTTGCGGGCAAGGGCCCGAAATTGGGTGGTACCGCGGATAAACACATTCGTCCCTGTCAGATTGATGGCAGGGACGTTTTTTTGTAGAAAGCGAGGGAGGAAGATGACAAGAGCAGAGTTACCAGAACGAATCGAAACGGAGCGACTGGTCTTGCGAGTCCGTACAGTGGCGGATGCCGAGGATATCCATGCCTACGCTAGTTTGCCGGAGGTTACCTACCCAGCAGGCTTTCCACCCGTCAAGACCTTGGAAGATGAGATTTATTACCTAGAGCATATCCTTCCTGAGCGCAATCAAAAGGACAATCTCCCAGCTGGGTACGGCATTGTAGTCAAAGGGACCGATGCCATCATCGGCTCTGTGGATTTCAATCATCGCCACGAAGACGATGTGTTGGAGATTGGCTATACCTTGCACCCAGACTATTGGGGACGAGGCTATGTTCCAGAAGCAGCGCGAGCCTTGATTGATCTGGCTTTTAAAGAATTGGGGCTTCACAAGATAGAATTATCTTGCTTTGGCTCCAATGTCCAAAGTCAACGAGTCGCCGAGAAGCTTGGCTTTACCCTCGAAGCTCGCATAAGGGACCGCAAAGATGCCCAAGGGAACCGTTGTGATAGTCTGATATATGGCTTGCTGAAGAGTGAGTGGGAGAATATATAATTGAAATAAATATTTAGGGGTGTAGATAATGAACGAAAAAATAATCTATTTTGATGCAAGTACGATTGGTCATAACGGTAATAACGATAGAGAACAAACTAAAGTAAATGTTTTGGACGAATCAAAAATTCCATTACTTTTAAGTTTAAATATATCAGAATATCGTACTAGCCCATATGGCGTCGAAAGTGTTGATGATAAAAGTGGCATAGCAATTTTAAAAGAAGGATTAACAAATAATCATGGAGAATTATTAGCGTTATTCTTTGCTATGAAAATCGCAGAACAGATTCAAGCAAAAGTTATTTGTGGAGACAGTAATATTGCGATTCAATATTGGTCAAAAGGACAGTATAATAAGAAAAATATCAAAAATTATGAAACTATTGAATTGATAGAAAAAGTAACTAAACAACGTGATATTTTTGAAAAATCTGGGGGAGAAATTAGGAAAATTTCAGGAGATTCTAATCCCGCTGATTTGGGCTATCATAGATAAAAGGAGAACACACATGTCTAAAGAACTTTCACCTAAATACAATCCAGCCGAGGTTGAGGCTGGTCGTTACCAAAAATGGCTTGACGAAGATGTTTTCAAGCCTTCAGGCGATAAAAAGGCTAAGCCTTATTCAATCGTGATTCCACCACCAAACGTAACTGGTAAACTTCACCTTGGTCACGCTTGGGATACAACTTTGCAAGATATCATCATCCGTCAAAAACG
>NZ_JAPJPF010000010.1 GCF_030825805.1 Streptococcus sp. | reverse complement strand
CAACTTTAACAGTATAACAAAACTTTTTTGTAAAGTAAAGTTACTTGACAAAAAATTGTTAAAAAAATCTCCCACCCCATCAAATGGGACAGGAGTTCTCCTTAAAGGTCTATTTCAAATGGCTCATCAATCGTTTCCGAAACGTATTTGCCATCCTTTTTTCGTTGTTTGACACATTCTGTCAGCAGGTACTCGATCTGCCCATTGACCGATCGAAAGTCATCTTCTGCCCATGATGCGATAGCAGCATATAACTTGGCTGACAATCTAAGTGGAATCTGTTTTTTCTTTTGGTCAGCCATTCTTAATAGAGACTTCCCGTATTAACAATTGGTTGTGCATCATGATTGCCACAGAGAACGACAAGAAGGTTCGAAACCATGGCTGCCTTCCGTTCTTCATCTAGCTCTACAATTTCTCCTTCGCTCAGGCGTTCAAGGGCCATTTCAACCATCCCAACTGCTCCGTCGACAATCATCTTCCGCGCATCGATAATGGCAGAAGCTTGTTGGCGTTGAAGCATGACAGCTGCGATTTCTGGAGCATAGGCCAAGTAGGTAATACGAGCTTCTAGAATTTCAAGCCCAGCATCTTTTACACGTGCTTGAATCTCTTCTCGAATACGACTGGCCACAATTTCACTGGAGCCTCTTAGGCTACCCTCATCTGCCTGGCCGTCTCCTGTCGTATCGACATTAGGAGCTACATCATAAGGATAGATGCGGACAATATTACGAAGAGCACTATCACACTGCAACGAGAGATATTCTTTGTAGTTATCCACATTGAAGACTGCTTTAGCAGTATCCACTACACGCCAAGTGACTGCAATACCGATTTCTACAGGATTTCCCAAACAGTCATTAATCTTCTGACGAGAGTTGTTCAAGGTCATCACTTTTAAGGAAATATTCTTTTTACCTGTCTCGATAGAAATACTGTTACCTTCTGCTGTTTTACTGACAGACATGGGTGACTTGGTGGTGACATCACCACTTTGGCCCAAGCGGGTGTTATTGGCAGGATTGACAGCGACACAGAAGGGATTGACAAAGTAAATACCCGCTTCTCGAATGGTTCCAATATAGTTCCCAAACAAGGTCAAAACCAAGGCCTCTTGCGGTTTAATAATTTTGATCCCCGCATAGCACACCAGACTAGCAATAAAGAGAAAAATACAGGTAATAACTGCAATCGCAAGTGGAAAACCTTCTGGTAGACTAGCAATTGCACTAATAAAGGCTAAAACTAAGACAAGATCCCCAACTAGCAAGCCTATAAGGGCAGCTAAGCCGTTTTTCTTTTGGGTTAAAATTTTTTCTTCCATGGGACAAACCCTTCTTTCTTTGTGATATCTAAATGATATCACTTTGCTTACAAAAGTCAAGATATAACTGTAAATTATTTTAGCAAGAAACCGAGCAAGCTGAATTGTCTGAAAATTCAAGAATTTTCTTCTGTCGTTGGGCCGTAAATTGTGCTATAATAATAAAAAATACGATGAGAGGGAATCAGATGACAGAATTAGATACACGCCATCGCAGTAGTGTCTACGACAGCATGGTCAAGTCCCCTAACCGGGCCATGCTTCGGGCAACTGGGATGACAGATGAAAACTTTGAAAAACCAATCGTAGGGGTAATCTCTACTTGGGCTGAAAACACGCCTTGTAACATGCACCTGCATGATTTTGGGAAACTAGCCAAAGAAGGCGTCAAAGATGCGGGAGCTTGGCCAGTCCAATTCGGAACCATTACGGTTGCCGATGGGATTGCTATGGGAACGCCTGGGATGCGCTTCTCCTTGACTTCTCGTGATATCATTGCGGACTCTATCGAAGCGGCCATGGGTGGTCACAACGTCGATGCCTTTGTAGCCATCGGCGGTTGTGATAAGAACATGCCTGGTTCGATGATTGCCATTGCCAATATGGATATCCCTGCGATTTTTGCCTATGGTGGTACCATTGCACCGGGTAATCTGAATGGCAAGGATATCGACTTGGTTTCTGTTTTCGAAGGGATCGGGAAATGGAACCATGGTGATATGACTGCTGAAGAAGTGAAGCAACTGGAATGTAATGCCTGCCCTGGCCCTGGTGGCTGTGGGGGTATGTATACGGCCAACACCATGGCGACAGCGATCGAGGTTCTTGGGATGAGCTTGCCAGGTTCCTCTTCTCACCCTGCTGAATCAGCTGATAAAAAAGCCGATATCGAAGAAGCAGGTCGTGCAGTTGTGAAAATGCTTGAAATGGGACTAAAACCATCTGACATCTTGACCCGTGAAGCCTTTGAAGATGCGATTACAGTGACCATGGCACTGGGTGGCTCCACCAATGCGACCCTTCACTTGCTTGCGATCGCTCATGCGGCCAATGTGGATTTGACCCTTGAAGACTTCAACGATTTCCAAGAGCGCGTGCCTCACTTGGCTGACTTAAAACCATCAGGTCAATACGTCTTCCAAGACCTTTACAATGTCGGTGGTGTGCCAGCCGTCATGAAATACCTTCTTAAGAATGGTTTCCTTCATGGGGATCGCATCACATGTACTGGTAAAACAGTAGCTGAGAACTTGGAAGCCTTTGCTGATTTGACACCAGGTCAAAAAGTCATCATGCCACTTGAAAATCCAAAACGTGCGGATGGTCCATTGATCATCTTGAAAGGGAACTTGGCTCCAGAAGGGGCGGTTGCCAAAGTATCAGGTGTGAAAGTTCGTAACATCACTGGTCCTGCTAAGGTATTTGACTCGGAAGAAGCTGCCATTGAAGCGGTTCTTTCGGATGAGATCGTGGATGGCGACGTTGTTGTTGTTCGTTTCGTAGGTCCGAAGGGTGGTCCTGGTATGCCAGAAATGCTGTCCTTGTCATCCATGATCGTTGGGAAAGGCCAAGGAGATAAGGTGGCCCTCTTGACAGACGGACGCTTCTCTGGTGGTACTTACGGCCTCGTTGTTGGACACATCGCGCCTGAAGCTCAGGTCGGCGGTCCAATCGCCTACCTCCACACAGGGGACCTGGTGACAGTTGACCAAGATACCAAAGAAATCACCATGCATGTCTCAGACGAAGAGTTAGCCAAACGGAAGGCTGAAACAACTCTACCACCACTGTATAGTCGTGGGGTTCTGGGTAAGTATGCCCACACGGTATCCTCTGCTTCACGCGGTGCCGTGACCGACTTCTGGAATATGGAACAGTCTGGTAAACAATAAGATATGAAAAAACTCACTTTACGAATTTGTAAAGTGAGTTTTATTGATTTATCGCGGAGGAAGGCCAAGTGCAATACGCCCATAACGGCTGATCCGTGTAATTTTCCAGGCGGGCGACCAGGTTACTTCTACTTTGACGTCTTCAATACCGTCAATTTCTTTTAGGCGAGCGACGATTGCAACAGGCAAACTTTCCGCACAGTCACAAGCGGTATCGGTAAAGGTCATGACTACCTTGCAAGTCCCTTCCTCATCCAGATCCAACTCATAAATCAAACCAAGGTTGTAGACGTCCAATTCAACATCGGTATCAAACACAAGCTCTAACTTTTCAATCAATTGTTTCTCCAGTGCTAGGGCACGGTCGTTAATCTTGATATCCTCTCTCATCTCGCTATCCTTTCCCTCCTTTAATGAAGACTATTTTCTCACAATTCTGACAATAATGCAAGTTCACCTAGAATGAGATTGAATGACAGCTACAAATCAAACCATCCGTCTTAAGACTGATTTAAAATTACAGGAACTTATCTTAAGTTTTCTTTAAGTTTTCCGATTTATACTAGTACCATCAAATGAAGACCTCCTAACTTTGTTTGATAGAAAATCCTAAACTTTTTCATAATAATCTCCCATAAAGGCCACCAAATCAGGTGGCTTTTTTCTATGTACCTTGGCGAACGTTAGTGAGCTTAGGTACATTGATGCAGTTCGAACGCTAGTGAAAACTACGTTCCTTATTTTTTTACGAGCATCAGCGAGTTTAGGTACGTTGACGCAGTTTGAGCGGAGATAACTAGACTCCTATAAAAAGTATGTGTGAAGAAAGTTTTAAAACCTTCAAAAATTTTTTTCAGCTCTATCTTTCTATTATTTCCTATATTTGTAGGCGAAATAGCTATTTTACGGGCTTTGTCTCCCGATAATTCCTTTTGCCTCCTCCAAGTTCTTGTGCTATAATGATACGGATGCTGTTCATTTTCGAACAAGGAGGTACATTATGAAACAAAGCCATTCACGTTTTCTCATTCCAGGGATCCTTTTACTAGGAGTGGTCTTGCGGGCCCCATTTACGACCCTCTCCACTGTCTTATCAGATATTGCTGCTAGCTTTGGTGTCGAGGTGAGTTCTCTCGGCCTTTTGACGAGTCTCCCCCTCCTGACCTTTGCTATTTTCTCTCCTTTTGCTACTAGCTGGGCGAGACGCTTTGGGATTGAGCGACTCTTTCTCGGAGTTTTGATCCTGATGACGATTGGATCTGCTCTACGCACCATCAATCTGCCTCTCCTCTATGTGGGAACTCTTTTGATTGGTGCTGCGATTGCCTTTATCAATGTCCTTCTACCAAGCTTGATCCAAGCTAATGAACCAAAACGTCTTGGCTTCTTAACAACCCTTTATATCACAGCAATGGGCTTGTCTACTGCGGTAGCTTCTTCTGTTGCTGTTCCTATCACTCAAGCCACCTCTTGGCAAGGCCTAGTCTGGGTGCTGACCGTTGTCTGTGCGCTTGCACTTGTGATCTGGCTCCCCAATGCTCGTCACAATCATTATTTGAAAAAAAGCTCCTCTTCTAATGAAAATAAGACTAGCTGGTATAAGAATGGTAAGGTCTGGGCTATTATGCTCTTCTGTGGTCTACAGTCTCTCTTGTACTATACGACGATGACCTGGCTTCCTACCATGGCAACCCAAGCTGGTATCGATCAAGCCAATGCAGGAATTTTAGCATCTGTATTCACCCTGATGAGTCTTCCTTTCTCTATGACTATTCCAAGTCTCACCACCAGCCTTTCTGAACGAAACCGTCGCATCATGCTGATAACGACTGTTTTAGCTGGTTTTACTGGAATTGCCATGCTGTTACTAAAGACAGACAACTTCATTTACTGGTTGATCCTGAATATCTTGATCGGAAGTTTTACGAGTATCTTATTCCCTTACCTCATGGTTACCTTCTCCATGAAGTCCAGCTCTCCTGAGAAAACTGCTCAGCTCTCTGGACTGGCTCAAACGGGAGGATACGTCTTTGCTGCACTTGGACCTATCTTATTTGGTTCAAGCCAACAAATCTTCCACTCTTGGACACCTGGTATTTTAATCCTTCTTGTCGTTGCTTTGTTTATGAGTATGGCTCTCTATCAAGTTGAAAAATCTGATATCATCCTTTAATCCACTAGGTCCCATTGAGCAATGGGATCTATTTTTTGTACGAAAAAAGAATCAGGACATTCCTGATTCTTTGCTATGTCTTAATTATTCGTAAAATGATACGTGTACGTGGTCATAGTGATTTTCTGTTACGCTACCACGGTCTGGCATTTCATTCCAAGTGTTTGCTGGTCCATAAATGTTGTCTACTGGAGCATAGAAACGTTGTTTCCAGATGATGTAAGAAATTCCATTTTCTTGCATGTGATCAATTGCATATTGAGCTACTTGGTCACCGATTGCTGAACTTTCTGGAACCATAACGTCGACCGCAAGACCTTTACCGTGATCTTCTGGGTCACCAGGACGGTAACCACCGATGTCAGTCAAGCCAAGTTCATTAATCACTTGTTCTTTGAATTTAATTGTTTGAGGTCGAAGACCTTCATTTGAAGTTGGAGTTGCTGTTGAAGGAGTTGAAGCTGTCGTATCAACAACTGGTGCTGGTGCACCATATTGTGGTGTTGAAGCAACCGCAGTAACTTCTGGTTCTGCTGGAACTTCTACGACTGGAGCTGGTTCAGCTACTGGAGCCGCTGGTGCTTCCTCAACAACTGGTGCTTCTACAGGAGCCGCTACTTCAGCTGGCGCTGCAGCAGGTTGCGCAGGTGCTTCTTCAACAACTGGTGCTTGTGCTTCCTCAACAACTGGTGCTGCTGGTGCAGGTGTTTCAGCTGGTGCTTCTGGAGTTGGCAAGCTTTCTGATACTTGCTCTGCCACTGCTGCTACAACTGCAGGTGCTTGAGGGAGTTCTACAGCTTGGTTGCTTTCATCTGCTACTGGTTTTGTCAAATCACCCACTGCAACAGTTTGGTTGTCTACTTTGATTTGATTGTTTGTCAAATCAGCAGAAGTTGTCACAGTTGCATCAGCATTTCCTGCTGTAGGAGTTTGGATTTCTACACCTGTCACTTGGTTTTGATCATTGACAGTTGTTGTCAAGACAGTTCCTGGGAAAATCAAATCAATGTTGCTGATTTGGTTCAAGTTTGCCAAAACAGTTACGTCAACATTCAAAGCTTCCGCAATCGTGCTTAGGGTATCCCCATATTTGATAGTGTAGGTTTGTTTGTTTTCTGAAGTTGAAATATCTGCACGAATTTCATCTACAGAACGGGCAACCCAATCCCCATTTGATTCTGCTTTACCAGTTGTAAATGGCAAGACCGCCATAGCAACAGTCGAAGCAATTAAAGCCTTTTTATTTACTTTCTTCATACGTTCTTTCCTCGTTTTCTTATTATCGGAGATTTATCTCCAGACAGATACATTTAATATTCTACCACATTTTTTGTCTTTAAAATGGCTCTTCTTTTCTTTTAATCTAACTGACCCTAATTTGTAACATTAGCCCTTTCTTGTTACATTCTCTTAACAATTAATTACAGTTAGTACTATTTGGATAATCAAACAAATTCATTGTTTCAGAAGCCTTTGGAAGTCATGAACGAGGGAATTTTGAAAGATTTTTCAGTTGAATAAAAGCTAAAAAACACCCCAAGTTCGTGTCTTGTAGACATCACTTGGGGTGCTGTTTTTAACGGCTTGTATCTTATTTGACTTTCATCATTCGGACCAAGTTGGCGCGTTCGGCTTCTTCGAGTTTCATTTCGATATAGTAAATGGTTTCTTTGAGGTCTGGAATCGTCGCATATTCCAATCCATTGACCCGACGGCGTGTCTTTTCGATCTCATCGGCCATGAGCTGACAAGTTTTTTCAATCTCTGCCAGGCGCAACAGGTCTGGAAGGAGTTCTTCCATTTCTTGAATGGTATTGTCCATCTGGCTATTGGAAGCCACGTAGCTATAGACCACGTCTCCCTCATCGTCTCCATATGGATTATCAATATGGGCATGCATCTTGGGCACGCGCACACTCATGATGTTCTCCGTCTCGATATGCAGGCTGACTTCCCGCGTCGGAACTGCAAAGATTTCCTGGACCATGAGGTCGTTTTCCAGACATTTGGCCAGGACAAATTCTTGCATATTGCCAATCAGAGCAGCTTCAACCTTCTGACGGAGGCGGTCATTTTCACGGACCGACTCGATGAAGCGTCGCATGAGCTCGTCTCGTTTGTCCTTGAGAAGTTTGTGTCCTCTGGTTGCCGTTTTCAGACGCTCTTTGAGGGTGTTTAACTCCATCCGAGTGGGTTTGACATTTAATCGTGCCATCTGACTTCCTCCTTTCTACTCCTAGGCTTGTGCTTCCTGAGAAGTTTTTGGGAGGTATTCGTCAATCATGTCATCCTTGATCCGCTTGAGCTCTGTCCGTGGCAAGATAGCCAACAATTCCCAACCTAGATCCAGACTTTCTTGAATGGTCCGATTGGTGGTAAAGCCTTGGTTGATGTACTCCTTCTCAAAGCGATCGGTAAACTTAACATAGAGCTTATCTGTATCGGACAAGGCGGATTCTCCGAGCACCACGGCTAATTCTTTGGCTTGTTTTCCTTGGGCATAGGCCGCAAAGAGCTGGTTCATGGTCGCCGCATGGTCTTTCCGAGTCTTTCCTTCACCAGAACCCTTGTCCTTCAAACGAGAAAGGGATGGAAGAACATTGATCGGTGGGCGGTAACCACTATTGTAGAGATCGCGGGACAAGATAATCTGACCTTCGGTGATGTAGCCTGTCAAGTCAGGGATGGGGTGGGTGATGTCATCTTCTGGCATGGAGAGGATCGGAATTTGGGTCACAGATCCTTTCTTTCCAACCAAGCGTCCTGCACGTTCGTAGAGGGTTGAGAGGTTGGTATAAAGGTAACCTGGATAGCCCCGACGTCCTGGAACTTCCCGGCGGGCAGCGGAGACTTCCCGAAGGGCTTCACAGTAGTTGGTCATGTCGGTCATGATAACCAAGACGTGCATGTCTTTTTCATAGGCCAAATATTCTGCCGCGGTCAAGGCGATCCGAGGGGTCGCAATCCGCTCGATAGCTGGGTCATTGGCTAGGTTGATGAAGAGGACAGAGCGATCAATCGCACCTGTTTCCCGCAGGTCGTTCATAAAGAACTCGGCTTCTTCAAAGGTAATTCCCATGGCCGCAAAGACCACGGCGAAGTTTTCCTCCGAATTAAGCACCGTCGCTTGACGAGCAATTTGAGCAGCCAATTCTTTATGAGGAAGCCCTGATCCAGAGAATACCGGAAGCTTTTGCCCCCGAACTAGGGTGTTCAAATGGTCAATAGCTGAGATCCCTGTCTGGATAAATTCATCCGGATAGTCCCGCGAAACAGGATTGATGGCTTGCCCATCAATGTCCAAGTACTTTTCTGGGATAATCTCTGGACCGCCATCGATGGGTTTGCCCATCCCGTTAAAGATGCGTCCCACCATGTCTTCAGACACTGGGAGTTCTAGGGGACGTCCGGTAAAGCGGACTTTGGCTTTTTCTAAGTTGATCCCGCTAGATCCTTCAAAGAGCTGGACCATAGCCTTATCTTCTTGGACTTCAAGGACTTGTCCCTGGCGGGTCGTTCCGTCATGGAGCTTGATTTCTACCAGTTCATTGTAGTGAACCCCTTCGACCTGATCGACAATCATCAAGGGGCCAACAACTTCGCTGACAGTACGGTATTCTTTAATCACGCTCATTGTCTACTCCTCCTTTTGCGACGATTTGGTGTAGGGTTTCTACGATTTCTTCTTTCAAAGCTTGGATGGTGGCCAACTGATCCTCATGGATGAACTTGCTTCGGGCAATGCGGTCCCGAAGGTCTACAGTTCCTTCCATGATTTCTGTGAAGTAAGCTCCCAATTCTAGTGCTTTTTGACTTTCTTGATCAAAGGTCAAAATGTTGGTCAACAAGGCCACCTGCTTGCTGAAGGAGGTATAGGTATCGACCTCATCAAAGGCATTTTGTTGCAGGTAATCTTCGCGGATCATCTTGGCCGCATTCATGGTCAAGCGGTCTTTTTCAGACAGGGAATCCAGACCAACCAAACGCACGATCTCTTGCAATTCACTCTCTTTTTGCAACAGGTTCATGGCGCGGGTCACTTTTTCTGCCCAGCTAATCTGTTCATGCTGATCAATATATTGGCCCACTTCATCTTGGTAAAGGGAATAAGAACTCAACCAGTTAATGGCTGGGAAGTGGCGGCGTTGCGCCAACTGAGCATCTAGTCCCCAGAAGACCTTGACGATCCGCAGGGTATTTTGGGTCACCGGCTCTGAAATGTCTCCACCTGGAGGGGAAACGGCACCGATGGCGGTAATCGAACCTTCACGCGCAGTAGTTCCGAGTGTCTTAACCCGACCTGCACGCTCGTAATATTCAGCAATCCGGCTACCAAGATAGGCTGGGTATCCTTCATCCCCTGGCATTTCTTCTAGACGACCAGACATTTCACGGAGAGCTTCTGCCCAACGCGAAGTAGAGTCCGCCATGATGGCAACGGAATAGCCCATGTCACGGAAGTATTCGGCAATGGTAATCCCTGTGTAGATGGAAGCTTCACGCGCCGCTACCGGCATGTTCGAAGTATTAGCGATCAGAACCGTCCGTTGCATAATGGATTGACCTGTCGTTGGATCGATCAATTCAGGAAATTCATTTAGAACGTCCGTCATTTCATTTCCACGTTCCCCACAACCCACGTAAATTACGATGTCTACATTGGCAAACTTGGCCACCTGGTGTTGCACAACTGTTTTCCCAGCTCCGAAAGGACCAGGAACAGCTGCAGCTCCACCTTTAGTCACTGGGAAGAAGGTATCAATAACCCGTTGGCCTGTAACCAAAGGCTCTACTGGAATCAGTTTTTGTGCAAAGGGACGGCCTCGACGAACCGGCCATTTTTGCATCAAGGTTCCAGTAAAGAGGCTACCATCTGCCTGCTCGATCTCATAAACTGGCTCTTCCACTGTGTAAGAACCTGCTGCGATCTTGGTCACACGTCCACTGACACCGAAGGGCACCATAATGCGGTGTTCCACCATATTGGTCTCCTGGACCGTACCAACGATGTCTCCGGCAACTACCTCTGTTCCTTCTGCCACGCTTGGTTCGAAGGTCCATTTGGTGTCACGGTCTAGATTTGGAACTTGCACACCACGAATAAGGAAGTCACTGGCGGTGACTTCTTGGAAACGTTCCAAGGGACGTTGGATCCCGTCAAACATCTGAGAAATCAAGCCTGGCCCTAACTCGACAGAGAGGGGAGCTCCGGTTGTTACTACTGGTTCTCCTGGACCGACTCCAGACGTTTCTTCATATACTTGGATAGAGGCTTCGTCACGCCGCATCTCAATAATTTCGCCAATCAAACCAAGATCGCCGACCCGGCAAATGTCTTGGATATTGGCCTCCTGCATCCCTGATGCAACCACCAAGGGACCGGAAACTTTGATAATTTTTCCTTGAGTCATGTATTCCTCCTGGGAATCCTTTGTTTCTTTGTTTTACTTTTGTGCTATCTCTCTTAGAGATTGCTTTTGTTGGCCATTGGCATCGAAATTGCTTGGATCCAACCAAGCTTCGAAGCGCTGTTTGATTTCTGGCCATTCTTGGTCAATGATGGACAACCAGTCTGTATCACGGGTACGACCTTTATAAACAACAGCCTGACGGAAACAGCCTTCATAGGTGAACCCTAAGCGCTCAGCTGCTTTGCGAGATGCTTGGTTTAGGGCATCACATTTCCACTCATAGCGACGGTAGCCTAAATCTTCAAACACGTAGCGCGCTAACAAATACTGGGCTTCCGTAGCCATGCGTGTTTTTTGGAGCGCTGGTGAGTAGGTCACTGCTCCGACTTCGATCACCCGATTAGCTTGATCGATCCGCATGAGAGAGAAAGTCCCCAAAGCCTTGCCTGAATCTTTGTCTACAATCGCATAGTAAAAGCGACCTTGGGCTGTCATGAGATCATCTAATAAGCGGTCCCACTCCTCTTCATTGCGGGCAGGACCTTTGAACAGAAAGGTCCACATCGTTGCGGGAGAGGCTGGTCCGTAGACCTGATAAAGATCTGCTCCATGTTTTTCTTTTGAGAGGCGTTCGATCACAGTATAGCGACCCTCGATCCGCTCAATAGCTGGCAAACGCCCTGGTGTAAAATCAGGCAGTGCATCGCCAATCGCTTGGCCAAATTCATTTGTTCTCATAAAATATCCTGTCCAACTGCTTTTTCGACATTGTCTCGAATTCGCTGCCGTCCCAGTCCAGTCGTTCCCTTATGAGTAGGGATCAAGATGACGGCTGGGGTTACTTGGCGATCATAGTGGGCAATGGTATCTGGGATTTCCTGAGCCATATCCTCCGTCAGATAGATGATGCCAAAATCTTCTTGGCTCAAGTGACGTAAGGTATTGATGGTTTCCTGAGCCTCTGCTACGGGAAAGGTCTGAAAGCCAATCATTTGAAAAGGAAGGATGGCATCTCGGTTTCCCACAACGGCAATTTTTTGCGTTTTACTGGCCATAGATTGGTCTCATCCTTTCTTTTATTTTGTCAATCGGGAGCTGATTATCCAGACCCGTCAAGACCAAACGAAGGTTCTTCACCTCCAGCTCTTTTCCAAAGAGATAGCGAGCTAAAGGTAAGGGCCCGTCTATCTCAAATGAAGCTTGTTCCAATATTCGGTACTTAAGCACATGCTCCAGGTATTCCACTGTCTCAGCAGTTACTCTGCCTGCTCGCATCTGCTCCTCATACTGTGTCAATTCCACATCATAAGGCAAGGGATTGACTTGTTGGAACCAACTGATGAGGTTGCCCTGCTCGACGCACTGGATGACTTCTCTTGCTGAGAAGGTCCCTGCATCGGACAAGAGTTGCTTCATAAAGCTGTTCGGCTTTTTCAAACTGAGGGCTCGTTCAACTGTGATGACATTGTAACAATCAATGGTCAAGGTGACCAAGGATTTTAAAAGTGGATGGTCCAGATCTTTCGCCAAGCATTTGAGATGATCAAAGTAAGCCAAATCCATGCCGATCTCCAGAACCCGAATATCCTGATAGTCGACATATTCCTGCCAGGTTGCTGCGACTTCTTGAGCCATAAACTCTGGGCAGTTCTCTGAAGAAAAGGTCTTGGCTACTTGTTCAAGAACTGCTAAGGAATAGGGACCTGCATCCAATAATAGGAAGTTCAAATCCCGCCCCGTTGCTCGCTCTTTCAAGAAGACCTTGAGATTGTGATAGGTGTACTTGAGGGCAAAGAGGTCGACCACCGCAGGGTTCGGAGCTACCTGATAAGCCCAATCGTACTCTGCCAGAAGGTGCTTCATCAAGGCTTGCTCGACCACTTGGACTTGACGCAGTTGATCTGCCTCCAAGGCATAGGCCGTCCCTTGCAAGAGATTAGCACGCGCTTCTGCATCGGAGCTATTCAGAAGGGCATCAAACTGAGCCGGGCTCAAAAAACTAGCTTCACGTACACTAATCCCGGTATTTACTTGAGAATACGTCCGTTCACTCATAGCCCCTCCTAGTTTTTCTCTTCTTTAAAAATGCTGGCTGCCATATGGAAGCTTTGATCCTCCCGCACAGCATCAACCAAATCACGGTAGAGGTAGCTGGCATCCACTTTGCCAAAGGAAAGGACAAAACCAGCCTCTTGGGCAAGCGTTTCTTTTGCTAATTGAAGCTGTGGATAGGCCTCTATCAAATCCTGACGATCTTGATCTGTCATTTTTTCTGCCGTCACAGCACCAAACGTTAAGAGCATTGCTTGATCTGCATAGCGAGGAAGAATGCGATGCAGAAATGCGAGCTCTTCTTGGCGTGACCAAGTCGCCATTTTCTGGTAGGCTTCCGCAAACAACTCTTTTAAGACCCGTTGCTTGGTGACCAATGTTGATTGGCGCTTTTGATTTTCTATTTGTTGGCTTTCACGTTGCAAGCGGCGCTCAATGGTCTGCAATTGAACCGCCCGTTGGTGTAACTTTTCTTCTACCAAACGAGCTTCCTGCAACTGGGCTTCTGCTTGGACCTTAGCCGTCGCTTCTGCCACTAATTTCCGGCCTTTTTCATGGGCCTGTTCAAGGATGGAATCCTTTAATTGGGAATAATCCGTCATTGTTTTTATTTCCTCCTTTGGAGTTCTTCGCCACCGATAATAGACGAAGAGAACATTCCTCTTCTTTGACTGAGGTGTGTCTAGATTAGCCGACGCGAAGAGTCAAAAGGAAGGACACAACGAAGGCCAAGATGGCATAGGTTTCAACCATGGCCGCAAGGATAACCCCTTTCATCATGTCTTCAGGGCGTTTTGCCAAGATTTGCATCCCAGCAGTTGCGACATTTCCTTGATGTTTCGCTGAGAAATAGCCGACGATCGCTACTGGAAGGGCTGTGAAGAAGTAAGCAACTCCTGTTTCAAGAGCCATATCTGGTTTAATTTGCAACCAGATCAAGATCCCGATAACGAAACCGTACAAACCTTGTGTACCTGGCAACAATTGCAAGATCAAGGCTTGGGCAAATTTTTCTGGTTGTTCTTTCAAGAGTGCGGCAGCTGCTTGACCGGTCTTACCAACACCGAGGGCTGAACCCATTCCACTAAGAGCCACTGCAATGGCTACACCAAGTGCTGCAAAGAAGGCACCCCCATGGGTTGAGAAATATGAAGCTAAAGATTCCATGAATATACTCCTATAAATTTTTTTATGATTGATTTACTGAATTATTTTTTTGTTTTGACATAGCGTTCCGACGGTTTTAGAGGTCGGAAGGGCTTGCCACCACCCTCGTAGAACTTGCCAAAGAACTCGACAAAGATCAAACGCGCTCCATGCACATAGCCTGATAAAAAGGACAGAAACATGTTGATGGCATGGAGGAGGACAAAGAGTACAAGGCCGACGGTGAATCGTCCCAGGGTTGGGAAGAGATTGACAATCAGGTTAAAGGCTGAACCGATGCTGGCCCCTGATAAACCAAGCGCCATCAAACGAGTAAAGCTGACCAAGTCTCCGACATAGCTGCTAACGTTGTAGAGATTAAAGAGACCTGCTGCAAGTCCTGATAATTTCTTTGCACTGACAATGGACACGACCAAAATGCCAATCGCATTGAGAATGGCTAGCCACTGGCCAATGGGGACTAGATAGGATAAACCTGGTAGGATGTTTCCGACTGCTAAGAGCATCAAGCCTAACAAGATCAAGACCCAAGCAAAGCCTGCGTTGTAGGCTTCCGTATAGTCTTTCAGGCGAACGTTTTTCATTCCACCTAGGAAGAGACCGACCAAAACGGTGATGAAACCAAAGACAACCGATAGGATCAAGATAGTCATGGCATTGGTCGTCGTACTGATCAAAGCAAAGGGCATCTCAAAGCCGAAGAAGGAACCGTAGACGATTCCCCAAAGGGCTACCGAGATTCCTAAGAGGCAGAAAAATCGAAGGTTTTTTGCTGCGCTCGGCTGAAGCTGGAAAGCTTTTAGAGCAAAGCCAGTTGCCAATGTCAACAAGAGACCATAGCCGATATCTGCTACCATCATGCCGAAGAAAACAAAGTAGAAGAGAGAGACGATTGGGGTCGGATCTTTCTCGTAATACTTGGGCAAAGCATACATCTCCGTCACTAACTCGAAGGGCTCCACCAAGGCATTGTTTTTCAGTTTGATGGGTACCTGGTTCCATTCTTCTTGAGCGACTTCACGTGTCTGCAAGACGACTTGGTTCCCAAACTCCTTTTGAAGTTTGGCTTTTAAAGCATCGAGTTGAGTAGTTTCAATCCATCCCTCTAGGGCAACCAAATGGGCTGTACTGGCAAGAGAGCCTTTGGCCTCTTCCCGGGCTCCTAGACTCAAGACATAATCGAGTTGGTACTTGAGCTGGTTGAGGTCTTCCTTGGCTTGACTGAGCGTTTCCAACGTAGCTGCTTCGACAGCACCTTGTTCTTTGATTTCTCTCTTGAGTTGCTCCAAACGTTCTTTTGGTAGCGTTTCTCCTTGGTAATCAAACTCTTTGAAATGCGAACTGGTCAGCGTATCTTGAAGGTCTGTTAAATCCCCAGACTTATACAAGACTACCACCCCATGCTCCGTTTCCGAGCTAAAGACCACATCGACCTCTACATCTGGATGAGCCAGCAAGGCTTGTCGCGCCTGATCCTGTTCACTATTCGGAATGGTACCGATTAAGCCACGAACATAACGGAAACGCTTGAGCTGATCAGGTGTTGTCGTCAAGGCAGCCCATTTTTCTAAAGAGGCGATTTCCTCTTGGGCTTGCTGGACGCGATCCCGAGCCTTTGCTAAGACAGCCAATTGTTTTTGTACGGACTGTAAAAGACGTTGCTCATCACGGATGACCCCATGAGACTCTAAATCGTGAAAAGACAAGGACAAGGGAGCTTCTTTTAGTTTTTCTAATCCCTTCTTCTGAGGAATAAAAGGCTCCAGGGCCTGAATAGCCTTTTCTAACTGCTCTTCCCGACGTCTTAGTTCATCCATTCTTAGAGCTGATCCTTTGGAACCATCACTCGTCTGAAAGGCAACCTGCCAATCCTCTTGCTCGCTCAAATCATAGATTTGGACCGACTCCTCTGACTGGAGCGACAAGAGAAGCTCGTCCATTAGATTTGTGGGCAAGACCAGAGAAAGGTGTTGCATTGGACTAATTGCCATAGGTTGCTACCACCTTTTCTACAATTTCGTCTACCAAAGTTGCACGCTTATCTGTCATGGCTTGCTGCACCTTTTCGTCATTGTGTTGACTGGTCACTGCCAGGTCTGCTTCCAAGCCAGCAATCGTCGCTTTCGAGGACTCTTCCCGCTCTGCAACCAGCTTAGCAGTCTCTTTGTCATAGGATGCTGCTACCTCCTGTAGGTGATTACCTAGCTGTTGGCGCAAATCTTGGACCTGATTCTCGTAACTTGCGACAACGGCTTCTGCTGCCATTTCAATCTCTTGCATCATTTCGAGAGTTGCGTTGGCCATCACTCCACCTCCTTACCTCTTCCTTTACAAGAAGGAACAAATTCTTGTGTAAATTATAACATATTTCATCAACTTTTTTCAGCGTCTTTCCTTTGTTTCCAGAGGTTATTTTTTTAACAAAGGTGATTCAAAAAAGATGCGGATTCTGTTCCTTCTTTCAGTCGTTCGCTGGTCGTATTCCTTGTATATCCCGGTTTTTTATGTTATACTGTGAAATATATTATAGGATTTTCTCCGGGTGTAACCTCGGTTGAAAGGAGGACTGCTGTGAAACAAGATCGTGATCTCCGAAGCATTATTAAGAGCCATCAAGAAGAAATGACGGAGCTAGAGCTAGACATTGCCCGCTATTTTTTATCTCCCGAAGCACAGCAACACTCTCTTTCCTCGTCTAGAGTGACGGAACTTTTGCATGTATCAAAAGCTGCTTTGACCCGTTTTTCCCAAAAGTGTGGCTTCACAGGCTACCGGGAATTTATATATCACTTTAACGAAGAAACCAAATCTCAAAAGCAACAATCCCCGCACGGCGAATTAACACAGGATGTCTTGCGTCGCTACCAGCAGGTCCTTCAGGCTACAGAAACCCTAGCAAAAGATGAGCAAATCAAAGAAGTCGCTAACTTAATTACTCAAGCAGATCGGGTCTACTTCTTTGGAAAAGGAAGCTCAGGATTGGTGGCTTCTGAGATGAAACTTCGCTTCCTTCGACTGGGCGTTGTTTGCGAAGCCTTAACCGATCAAGACGGCTTTGCATGGACGACCAGTATCTTGGATAAATCCTGCCTGGTCATTGCCTTCTCTCTATCAGGAACTACCCGCTCGATTATCCATAGCCTTCTGGATGCTCAAGAAATGGGAGCAAAAACCGTTCTTCTTACTGCTCAACCGGACGCTATCAAAGAGGACTTTACGGAAATTTTACCAGTTGCTCCCCTACCTGGAAGCACCTATATCGACCGTATTACGGCGACCCTTCCCTTCTTGACTATGATTGATTTAATCTATGCTCACTTTCTCGAAATGGATCGGGAGCGTAAAGAGAGAATTTTCAATAGCTATTGGGAAAACAAAAAACTCAATGGCTACGATTCACGTAGACGCTAGTCTTCTGATTTATCACCAGGAGCTGAGGATCCTTTCCTTGGTCTCCTGGTTTTTTCTTTTCCACAAAAAATGTTTACTACTTCGGTGAGCATTTCAGATTGAAAATAAAGTCTTCTGAAAAACTTTCCTTAGGTGAGTACGGACGTCAGCGAACTTCGAAGAAGTTCCATGACTAAATCAAGATACAAAGGGCGTCTGCGGATAAAGTCAAAATAGGAAGTTTGACGCAGAATCTTTAGATTCTAGGAGAACTTATCTTTTTGACACAATCTGCAGCCCGTGTTCAATTCGTTTTGGACCTCTTCGCTCTTTTATTTCCGGGCTCAGGCTCAAACAGTTTCCCAAACTGTTTTACTCCCAAAACTCCCGAGTTCCTGAAACACAAGTGTTTCAGGAACTTTTCTCACAGCGGAAAGTTTTTAATCTTCTTAAATGACTATAGATATAAGTCCTTTTTTGAAAATTATCTAGCTGTTTTATGTAAAACAATAGTTTGTCTACATTCAAAAAATGCTCACCTAAGTGGTGAGCATTTTTGATTTAATTGCGTCTGGCTTGTTGTTGTTTGAAATGGTAGTAAGCTCCTATCATCCCTGCCGTATTTTGATGATGCGCAAACTCCAATTGCGTCTTGTCTGCTAGGCTTGGAACGAGGGAGTCTTTGAGGGCTGCTGAAATCTTTGGTTTCAAAATAGCTTCCTGTCCCATAACTCCACCACCAAGAATAACCACTTGAGGATTGACAACATAACAAATATTGGCAAGCCCCTTGCCTAGGTAGTCGACCATGCGATCGATTCCTGCCATACAGATGGTATTTCCTTGGGTCGCTTCCTTGAATATGCGACGACCACTCCATTGTTCGACAGGATCTCCATGTTGCTTGGCAACATATTCAACCAAAGCTGTCGTCGAAGCCAAATCTTGGAAGGCGCCATCTTGAAGATGAAGGTAACCTACCTCGCAGGCAGAATTGCTAAAGCCATGGAAAATCTCCCCATTGATCAAGAGACAGCCACCAATGCCAGTACCGACCGTTAAACAGACGGCAACTTGAGCCCCCTGGCCATTCCCTGACATCACTTCTGCTAAACCAGCACAGTTGACGTCATTTTCAATTTCGCAGGGGATTTGATAGGTCTCTTCAATTTCTTTTTTGAACTGAGTTCCTGCATAATTGGGAATCTGAGGGCCCGCATAAAAGATTTCCCCCTTATCGGGGTCAACCATCCCAGCTGACGAAATACAGACTCCAAGGATGGTATTTTCTTCGAGGTAAGATTCTACTAAAGCTTTGGTTTTCCCTAGAATCGCAGGTCCCCCTTTTTCAGCTTCTGTCGGCATTTCATGCGACTCGATCAGATTCTCTGCTTCATCAATCAGACCATATTTGATATTGGTCCCACCGATATCAATCGCTAGGTAATAGGCCATACACCTCTCCTTTCCGATTTACACTCTTTTTTAAAGGAAACGTTCCTTGACTTCACGGATTAAGCTAGCTGCTTTTTGAACCACTTCCTGGTCTCCTTCAGTTACTGGGGTTAATGGACTCCGAACAGATCCCAGTTCTAGACCTTCATTGATCCGCAAGACTTCTTTAATGACGCCATACATGTTTCCATGAGCAGACGTCAAGGCTCCGATAATACCATTAATGGCAAATTGCAAGTCACGCGCAGTTTCCAAGTCTTTCTCAGCAATCAGCTGATTGAGTTTCAAGAAGAGCTCTGGCATAGCACCATAGGTGCCCCCAATACCAGCTCCTGCTCCCATAAGACGGCCACCTAAGAATTGTTCATCTGGACCATTAAAGACGATATGGTCATCGCCTCCCAAAGAAGCAAAGGTCTGAATATCCTGAACAGGCATAGAGGAATTCTTCACCCCAATCACCCGTGGGTTTTTCAACATTTCTGTATACAGACTCGGTGTCAAAGCTACCCCTGCCAATTGCGGGATATTATAGATGACAAAGTCTGTGTTTGGTGCTGCTGCGCTGATTTCATTCCAGTAGTGGGCAACACTGTATTCTGGCAAGCGGAAATAAATTGGCGGAATGGTCGCAATGGCATCTACTCCTAGCTCTTCTGCATGTCGTGCCAATTCCACGCTGTCCTTGGTATTGTTGCAGGCCACGTGAGCGATGATGGTCAATTTTCCTTTAGCCACTGCCATGACTTCTTCTAAGACCAGCTTGCGATCGGCTACGCTCTGGTAGATACATTCGCCGGAAGATCCGTTGACATACAAGCCCTGCACACCTTTCGCGATAAAATATTCTACCAGCGCACGTACCCGCTCCGGGCTAATTTCTCCTTGGTCATCATAACAGGCATAAAAAGCCGGGATGACTCCTTCATATTTTTTTAAATCTGACATTCTTTTCTCCTTTCACGAATGTTTACCAAATCCTATTTTTCTTTTTTATTCTTTAAAACGAGCAAATATCTTTTCCATCAATCCAACCTGTAGGAAGGTCAGGCTAGAAAAACCAATCAAGAAGAAGACCATGAGTCCTAGTAGAAAGCTTAAGACAGAAGTCACAAACACCATAGCTACTAGCAACAAGAGAGCCCCCATAACGAAGAACCATGGGAAATACAAACCAGATACAATCAGAGCTTTTTGTAGACACTCTGTCCAAGTCAATCGATAACGCGCCGCAATTGGATAGGCCGCTAGCATGACCAGAACTAGGAAGATAAAGAGCCCTAGACAAACAGCTTTTAACACCTGCATTGGCAAGGCTGTCTGACTCCAAAAGAGGAACAAGTCAAAGAGACAGATCCCTGAAATGAGCAACTCTATCCCTCCGAGCTGAAGCCCCAACTTCCAATTTTCTCGAAAGGCGTTGATATAAGTCCGAATGACTGGTAGGCGACGCTGGTGTTTGATGGCAAAAACCGTTTGATACAAACTAATCTTTGCGATCCCGATTGTGACAATCGGCAGACAGCTCAGCACAAAAAGAAGATTGACTGTGACTAAGTCCGCTATTTTCTCGCTGATTCGCATCACCAGATTGTCAGTATTAAAAACTGTTTTGATCAATCCTGTTTCTCTTTGTGACATACCGTCTCCTTTCTGACTCTCTTAATCGATTAAAATTTTCACTAACTGTTTTCGAACGACTTCTTCTTGACCCGCATAACCATTGGGCTGATGAGGTTCCCCTGGGAAGAAAATCGCAAAATTATGATACCCCAAATGAAGTGGATAAGATTCCTGGCAATGGACAAAACCGATGTCCGATGCTTCATCAAAGGCGAGCGCTTCACCTGTCACACGAGATCCATAACTCGAAAACTCATGTCCTTCTACCAAAAGATGCAAATCGGCATATTTTTTGTGGTGCTCAAAGCGATTGCTTTCTTCTTTATTGAGGGTGTTTTCTTGAACGACGAGAAAGACCTTATCCCCATCAATATCATATCTCCCCAATTCAAAAGAATCCTTCCGATGCTCATAGAGAAAATCAATGGCCTGATCTAGATTGGGATGGATCCCTTTGTAAAAGGTGATGTTTTTTAAATCATCAAATATCATACACTTTTCCTTTCGACACTTCTTAGGACGAGAAAAGAAAACAAGTGATTTCTTCCCTAGCCCCTTCTAGGGCACCGATGAAGTGTAGAACCTGCAAGAGCCCTACACCTCTCAGCCTAGAAAAAAGTATCTGTACACTACTATCGTTTGTCCAAGCAGACGGCTTATCCCTTGACCGCTCCCATGGTAATCCCTTGAGTGAAGGATTTTTGGAAGACCAGGAAGACCGTAACGATTGGCACCGCAGCCAAAGCTGCTCCAGCCATGATCAAGCCATAGTTGGTGGCCATTTCAGCCTGCATGGTCGCAACCCCTAGTGAAATAGTCAGGTTTTGACGAGAGGTCAGCATTACCAATTGCATAAAGTAGTCGTTCCAGGTGTTGATAAAGGTAAAGATGGCAAGGGCTGCAAATCCCGGCTTGACAATTGGGAAGGCAACGCTCCAGAAAGTCCGCAACTCTCCACAACCATCGATCTTAGCAGATTCTAAGAGTTCTGTTGGGATGTTTTCACTAAATTGTTTCATCAAGAAAACCCCGAATGGCCATCCGACCAGTGGCAAGATCACCGCTGCAAGAGTATCGTGGATTCCCATAAAGTTGATAATGCGTACCAATGGAACCAAGACAACTTGTTTCGGAAGGGCCATGGCTGCGATAAAGGTAGCAAAGAGAATCCGCTGACCATAGAAGCGTTTCTTAGCCAAGACATAGCCTGCCAAAGAAGAGGTCATACATACCAAAAGCATGGTAGCAAGGGAGATGAAGACACTATTCCACAACCATTGCAGGGCTGGGTTTTGTACCATCAACTGTTGGAAATTTTCCATGGTTGGTGTCTTTGGCCACCACTGAGGTGGGATCATAATGGTATCTGGCTGAGACTTAAAGGCCCCTGTCAAAATCCAATAGAATGGGAAAATGAACAAGACTGTCAAAAGGAGCAAAATGATCGTTGAAATCACTGTAAAGGCAGTGATGGGTTTCTTTTGTGTTGGTTTCATCTGAGGCTCCTTTCTTTAGTATTCTACGTCGTTTCCGAGGATCTTGAATTGCGCAAAACTGATAATAGCAATCATCACCGCAAGGAAGACACCCATGGTGTTGGCATAACCGTATTCAGAGAGCTTAAAGGCTTTTTCATATAAGTAGTACATGAGGGTACTCGTTGAGTAGTTTGGACCACCGGATGTCAACAATTGGATCAGGGCGAAACATTGGAAAGAGTTAATGGTCGTAATGATCGCAATGTACAAGGTTGTTGGCAATAAGCTTGGCCATTTGATCTTCCAGAAAACTTGCAGTTCTGTCGCACCATCGACACGCGCTGCTTCTACGAGAGAATTATCAATATTTCCCATAGCAGCGATGTAGAGGATGATCGGTTGACCAACAGAGGTGGTCAACAAGATGATGATGATGGCCATCAAAGCCCAGTGTTTGTCCCCCAACCAAGAAATGTTTTGGTTGATGACATGTCCAGATTTCAATACAAAGTTCAAAATCCCTGATAGCGGATCATAGATCCATTTCCACACAACCGTTACCGCTACACTCCCTGTAACAACTGGAAGAAAGAAGACGAAACGATAGAAGGAACGCGCAATGGCATTTTGATGATAGGTCTGAGAAGCCACAAACAAGGAGAACAATACTACGATTGGAACGGATCCGATAACGATGATGACGGTATTGATCAAGGACTTGATAAAGACCTTATCCGCAAACATGCGGGAGTAATTTTCAAGACCAACAAATTTGAAGGAGGTCATCGAGTAGTTGAAGAAACTAGTGACAAACCCCATAATCATTGGTGCTAATACAAAGACAATAAAGAAGATTAAAATGGGTGCTAAGAATGCGTAGGAAACCAGCGTCTCCCTCATTCGGATTTTGTTTACCTTCACAATAAGGCACCTCCTGATGTTCTTTTTCTATTTTTTCCTTGATTCCTATGTGGAACGGATAGCACTGCCCTTTCCTACATATGATAATTAGGAGAGCGAAAACACGAAGGCCCCCTCTTTCAATCTACACATGGAGATAAGAAATCGAGGGGGCATATGCTTTCTTATTTCTATGAAAGAATCATTTGAGTTTCATAGATGATCTATTTTTTCTTGATCGTTTCGTTTGCTTTTTCAGTAAAGGTCTTCAAAGCTGGTTCTGCTTTTTCATCCCCGTTTGAAACAGATTGCAACATTGGGAACCAAAGTGTACGCATTTCTGCAAAGCCGTCGATTGTGTTGTAGTATGGTGAGTAGTATTGAGTCCAAGTACTGATGGTTTCCATCCGTTTGTCATCATACAATTTACCAAATGAACTACGAACTGGGAAGGCACCTGTACGAACAACGTTCTTAGGACCCCATTCTTTGTCATCCGCGATGAATTGAACAAATTTCTTAGCTGCTGCTACTTTCTTTTCATCCTTGTTGTTGAAGACTGCAAAACCATTGACAAGGTATTCCAATTTTGGTTTACCGCTATCAGATGGGAATGGTACTTCGACTACTTCAACTTTACTTGCATCCAACAATTTAGCTTGGATACCGTTTTGTGAAGGTGCCCACAAGATAGTGTAAGAAGTTTGACCGTTAGCGAAGTTTTGGATGTCTGCTCCACCGTCGAATTGAGAACCATTCATCATCAAACCATCTTCAATCCATTTAGATGCTTTTTCCAAACCTTTGACAAATTTTGGATCATCTGTTGTATACTTGGTTACTTTTTCATCTGTTACAGAACCACCGTAAAGGTTAGCGATAAAGGCACGAGTACCTTGGTCTCCACCTTGACCGTTACTGAAGAGTGATCCTGGTGTGTAACCTTTGTCTTTCAAAGCTTTCAAGACTTTTTCAAAGTCGTCTGTTGTCCAGCCTTCTTTGACAAGGTCTAGAACTCCTGCATCTTCCAACATCTTCTTGTTCATCGCCATGTAGAATGGTGCTGAACTGATTGGGTACATGTAAGCAGTGTCGCCGGCCTTGCTAGCTTGGATGATATTGTCGTTGTTGACATCTTTTACAAAATCTTCAGTAAAGAGGTCGTTCAAGTCAGCCAATTTACCATTTTTACCGTATTGAATAATCCGCCCTGGTGCGTCAAAGAGAACGTCTGGAGCAGTTCCAGCTTCGATGGCAGTAGTGATCTTTTCAGGACCAGATTTGAAGTCGATGGTTTCTAGTTTAACTTTGATATCTGGATTAGCTTTTTCGAAAGCTTCGATAATTGATTTTTCGTAAGTTCCTACGCCATCTTCAGCTTTTTCTTGTGTAAAGACTGGGAAGGCCCACCAAGTGATTTCTGTTTTACCAGAATTGTCACTTGAAGATTCAGACTTAGATCCTCCTCCAGATCCACAAGCTGCAAGTGCTAGCACCGCTGCACCAGCTACCAACGAGTACAGTACTTTTTTCATTTTCATGTGATTTCTCCTCACGTTTGCGGTAAGATTTCTCTTACTTAGTGTATCCTCACCGAGGACAGTGGTCATTAAATATTTTCTTTTATACTGGGTGACTTCTCTCTTCCTAGCTTCCTCCTTGTCTCTTTTTGCTGTTCTTTTTCTATTTTAATGCTGCGACGAAGCGTTCTGTAATTTCTTTAGGTCGTGTGATAGCTCCCCCTACTACAACTCCTCTGACACCCAGGTCATGAATTTCTTTGGCTTGTGCAGGATAATGAATCTTACCTTCAGCAATCACATCGACACCCGCTTGGCAGAGTTGGCGAATCAAGTCAATGTCAGGTCCGTCTACTTTCGGGCTATAATCTGTGTACCCAGATAAGGTCGTTCCGACAAAATCAACCCCTGCTTCGACAGCTGTTAAGCCTTCTTCAAAGGTGCTGATATCTGCCATCAAGAGTTGATCAGGATATTTCTCCTTCACTTGCTGGATAAAGTCGACAATCGATAGACCGTCATGACGCGGACGTTTGGTACAATCCAGGGCAATCACTGCGATATCTAATACGGCCAATTCATCTACTTCTTTCATAGTAGCAGTAATGAATGGTTCCTCAGGAGGATAATCTCTCTTGATGATCCCGATAATCGGAAGTTTTGTCACTTCCTTGATTTCTTTGATATCGCAGACACTATTCGCTCGGATTCCAACCGCCCCTCCTTGCTCAGCTGCTTTGACCAAGAGAGGAATCACACCTCCTGCCTCTGTGTAGAGAGGTTCATGAGGAAGCGCCTGACAAGAAACGATAATGCCGTCTTTGATCTGTTGAATTAATTCTTCTTTCGTGATCTTGGACATACATTCCATCTCCTTTATTTATTACGTCAACTCGAGTACTTGTAAAGTTATTATATAGTATTTTTAAAGCGCTTACAATATTGTAGAGCTATTTTGATTATAGTTTCATATTTTAAACTATCATCCCTTTCCTCTGAAACTAGTTTCAGAGAAGCAAACATTCTAAAACTTTTTTAAAAATTTTTTCCATTTCCAGATTTTTATACGAATAGTATAAGTGACCAAACAAAAAGAAAGGAGGACTACAGATGTACTATACTCCCATTATCATCCCATGGTTTTTGTATTACTTCTTCCGTAAATAAATAAGGAAAGGGAATACCGAACATGAAAAAGAATACCAAAGCTTTTGTTCTATTAATCTTGCTTTCATTGATCTTGTTTTAAACTCAAATCTTGAAACGTAAGAAAAACACAGCATTGGCTATTGACCTTATCCTTGCTTCATCTAATCAGCTTAGCTGACACAAGATGAATAAAAGGCTACCCATACAAGCTAGCTCTATTGGAAAATTACCCTAGCTTTGCTTCTCAACAAAAATTAGGATTATTAAAATATGAGATGGCCTATCCACACTATAATCTTTGCAATCATCATCGCATTAACTGTTTTACATGATGCACATCTGATTGCGTTTCAACCACAGATTAATCTAGCCATTGCGGCTACAATCTATCTAGCAGTTGATGCTAGATGGCGACAAACAAGAAAGAAAGAGGAAAATTAAATGACAACAGAATTCACACAAAAATTCACACCCTTAACAGAAGAAGAATTGACACAAGTTGATGGGGGAGCTATCCCATTGGTTGCTTGGATCCTTGCTCATCCCTATCTATCTGGCACTATTGCTGGTGGTGTAACAGCTGTCGGAACTGCCATTTGGGGAGCATTTAAATAATCAATTTGAAGGAGAAAAGCAATGATAGACCAAGTACAATTTAAAGATCTCACGCATGAAGAATTAAGTGATATTAATGGTGGAGGACTCCCTTTTCTATTAGTTTTCGCTTACGGTTTTTCTTCTGCTTATATCGGGACAACAAAACTGATCGATGCATTTCATAGTAATATGACACGGAAATGGTAAAGGAGGAGACCAATGAGTCTGGTATTTATCACCCTCATCCTTTTGACGGGATACTGCATTCTTGATAAAAAAGCACCCAAACAGGTAGAAGGGTACTTTCCTAAATTTGCTATTGCCTTCATGGTCACTTTCACCATTCTCAACGAGGCAATTGATTTACTCTACACAATCTTACATTAAGGAGGACACTTATGGATACAAGCATCCATTATACTTACCTAACAGAAGCTGAACTGGCGACCATTGATGGAGGAGCCTCCGTTTTTGACTCGGCAAAATTCATCGTTCAAACATGGAATATTTTATACAATTCCGGACGTGATTTTGGCCGTAGTATCATCAATGGCATCATGCACTAGAAAGGAGCAAGCATGAAACTCGAAGAAACACGTTTTAGAAGCTTGTCCGAGCAGGAACTCAGCCATGTAGATGGTGGATCCGTCTGGATCACTGTCGGACTGATCGCTACTCCCCTGCTCATGGGAACCTTCGCTGGCGCCTTTGACGAATACGCTCGCAAACGAGGCAAACAGTAACACTTCTTTATCATCTCACTAAACAGTACAAAAAATCCCAGCTTTTAAAAAAGCTAGGATTTTTTCGTTTGAACGAAGCAAGCCCTTTTTCTATTCTCCCTCTTCATCATCGAGGAGAGAGATCCCAAATAAATGTCTTCTAGAACTTTCGATGCACTAGGCCGTTTTTTGAATCGGTTTTTCCTTTACGACAAACACAAAGCCAATAGAGCCGACGAATGCCCCAAGCAAGATCCAATAAACTATATCCGTTGAAGTGAACGGACCTTCTAAGAGACCAGCCAATAAAAAGAGATCAATATACAGTCTGTGTCACGATAAAAGTCCCAATTGAAATGGTAGCTACCTACTGGATGCTGGATGCTGGCGATTGGACACCTGCGGTTGAAAGACCTGAAGAAGAATCAAAATCCCTACAAAAGCAAGATAAGCAAGGCTAACAACCGAAAGCGGATCCTGTGTCGTCATAGCTACAGCCACTAAAAGTAAGACCAAGAGCCAGAAATGGAAGTCCAACCAGAACTCACGATGATATCTGTTAAAAAGGACAGGAACATGAAACTGTTCCTGTCCTTTTTGTTTCAGCATCAAACGATTGAGCCTTCTTAGCTGAGGTCATTATCAATAATGACTTTCAAGGCATTGTTTTCGCCAGCATGTTTGAAGATTTCGTATGCCTTCTCTGCCTCTGAAAGCTTGAAGTGGTGGGTCACCAACTTCGTCGCATCAATCTTACCAGATTTCAATACGTTAAGAAGCATCTCAGTTGTATTGGCATTGACCAAACCAGTGTTGAGCGTAATGTTCTTTATCCAAAGGTCATCAAGATTGAAGCTAACTGGTTTCCCATGCACTCCGACGTTGGCAATATGACCGCCGACAGAGATAATATTTTGGCAGACATCGAAGGTTGCTGGATAGCCCACACATTCCATGGAGATATCGACACCACGGCCATCGGTCACTTCATTGATAAAGGCCTTGATTTCATCAATATCACTTGAACAGATGGTATGAGTAGCTCCAAACTTCTTAGAAGCTTCGAGACGAGATTCTGACAAGTCTACCATGATAATGGTAGCTGGTGAGAAGAATTGTACGGTTAAGAGAGCTGCCAAACCGATCGGCCCTGCACCAACGATACAAACATTGTCTCCAGGTTTCACGTGAGAAGGGAGAACACCAATTTCATAGGAAGTAGGCAGAATATCAGAGAGCATAACCAGGGCTTCGTCATCTACAGAAGCAGGTGCATGATAGAGACTGCCGTCTGCGTGAGGGATATGGACATACTCTGCTTGGGTACCGTTGATCAAGTGACCAAGAATCCAGCCCCCATCTTCACAGTGGGAAGGTAGGCCACGTTTACAATAGTAGCAAGTGTTACAAGCTGTTACGCAAGAGATAATAACCTTGTCTCCTACCTTAAAGTTCGTAACCGCATCGCCGACTTCTTCGACAATCCCAATTCCTTCGTGACCCAGGATGGTCCCTTCTTTACAAGCTGGAACATCACCCCCCAAAATATGGAGGTCTGTTCCACAAATGGTCGTTTTCACTAAACGAACAATCGCATCAGTTGGTTTCTTGATCACTGGTTTTGGTTGATCAATCAACTGAAGATTTCCTGCGGATACATATGTTGCTGCTTTCATAAGCGACTCCTTTTTTGTTGGTTTCATCAAACCATTTTATTACAGTTTTTACTTTGTGAATATTATAACATACAAAGTAAGCGCTTGCAACATATTTATTAGATTTCTTTAAAAGATAGTTTTCAGGTCTCAAAAATCAATTTCTAGCGTTAAGATAAAGAAAAATCCCTCGCTCTTTTGAGCGAGGGGTAGCTGATAAACATCAGTTGTTCTCTAGCGCCTTATTTACGACGTCCTGGACGTTCTTTGTAACCATAGTATGCATCTTCGATGATTTCTTGCATGTGGTCTACCATTGGAAGACGTGGGTTAGCTGGTGAACATTGATCTTCGTAAGCAAGGAAAGCCAATTCGCGAGAATGTTTCTTCCATTCTTTTTCGTCAATTCCTTGTGCTTTAAAGTTCATTTCAATTCCTACACGTTCACCGAGTTCGTAAACAGCTTTCGCGTAAGCTTCAACTGCTTCTTCTGGTGTAGAGCATGGAAGGCCAAGCATACGAGCGATGTCTTGATACTTCTCATCTGCACGGTAGTAGTTGTACTTAGGCCATGTTGCTGTCTTAGCTGGGCGTGTACCGTTGTAGCGGATAACGTATGGAAGCAAGATTGCATTGGTCCGTCCGTGAATGGTGTGGAATTGCGCACCAATCTTGTGAGCCATTGAGTGAGAAATACCTAGGAAGGCATTGGCGAAGGCCATACCAGCAATAGTTGAAGCGTTATGCATTTTCTCACGTGAGTGGAAGTCTGCATTCTTCACTGAGCTTTCCAAGTTTTCAAAGACAAGTTTGATGGCTTGAAGAGCAAGACCATCAGTGTAGTCGCTAGCCATTTGTGATACGTAAGCTTCAGTCGCGTGAGTCAATACGTCCATACCAGTATCAGCCGCAACAGATCCAGGAACTGTCAATACCAAGGCAGGGTCTACAATGGCAACCGTTGGAGTCAATGAGTAGTCTGCGATTGGGTATTTACGGTTGTTTGCTTTATCAGAGATAACGGCAAATGGAGTTACTTCAGATCCTGTACCAGATGTTGTTGGGATCGCGATGAATTTAGTTTTCTTACCAAGCAATGGGAATTTGAAGGCACGTTTACGGATATCCATGAATTTTTGTACAAGGTCACGGAAGTCCACTTCTGGTTGTTCATAGAAGAGCCACATTACTTTAGCCGCATCCATTGGAGATCCACCGCCGAGAGCGACGATAGTATCTGGTTTGAAGGCACGCATGATCTCTGTACCACGTTCAACAGTTGTGATATCTGGATCTGGTTCAACGTCTGCAAAGATTTGGTAAACTACCTTGTTGCGACGAAGGTCAAGCTGTTCGATGATACGATCAAGGAAACCAAGCTCTACCATAGCGTGGTCTGTAACGATCATGACACGTTCAACGTCACGACATTTTTGTAGGTATTCAATTGAATCACGTTCAAAGTATGTTTTTGAAGGAAGTTTCATCCATTGCATGTTATTTCTCCGGCGTCCGACTTTTTTGATATTCAAGAGGTTGATGGCACTAACGTTGTCCCCAACAGAGTTACGTCCGTAAGAACCACATCCAAGTGTCAATGATGGCAAGAAGGCATTGTAAACATCCCCGATACCACCGAAAGTCGAAGGAGAGTTGCAGATCACACGAATGGCTTTGACTGCTTTACCAAATTCTTTGGTCAATTCTTCATCAGCAGTATGGATAGCAGCTGAGTGACCAAGACCGTTGAATTCAACCATTTGGCGAGCTTTGTTAATTCCGTCTTCACGGCTTTCAGATTTCAAAACAGCGATGACTGGTGACAATTTTTCACGAGTCAACGGTTCTTTTTCGCCAACTTCTTTACATTCTGCTGCAAGGATATTGGTTCCTTCTGGAACTGAGAAGCCAGCTTGTTCAGCGATCCATGCTGCTGGTTTCCCAACGATGTCCGCATTCAATTTCGCACCTGCACAGTTTTTGCTGTTAGCTTTCACACCAAAGCAGAACTCTTCAAGAAGGGCTTTTTCTTTTTTGTTGACAAAGTAAGTGTGGTAAGATTTGAATTCTTCAACAAACTCATCGTAGATTTCTTTATCGATGATGACCGCTTGTTCAGACGCACAGACCATACCATTGTCAAATGATTTAGACATGACGATATCGTGTGCAGCTTGGCGGATGTTAGCTGATTTTTCGACATAAGCAGGAACGTTTCCGGCACCGACCCCAAGAGCTGGTTTACCGCAAGAATAGGCAGCTTTCACCATTGCGTTACCACCTGTTGCAAGGATAGTCGCAATCCCTTCGTGGTTCATAAGGGCACTGGTTGCTTCCATAGATGGTTGCGTGATCCATTGCACACAGTTTTCAGGAGCTCCTGCTTTAATCGCTGCATCGCGGACGATTTGTGCCGCATGAGCAGATGATTCTTGCGCTGATGGGTGGAAAGCAAAGACGATAGGGTTCCGTGTCTTCAAGGAAATCAATGCTTTAAAGATTGCTGTTGAAGTTGGGTTGGTTGTAGGTGTGATCCCGCAGACTACTCCGACTGGCTCAGCAATCAAGGTCAAACCAGTGACATCATCTTCTTGAATGACACCAACTGTCTTGGTGTGACGCATGTTGTTTACAACGTGCTCACAAGCGAACAAGTTCTTAGTCGCCTTGTCTTCAAAGACTCCACGACCAGTTTCTTCATAGGCATGAAGAGCGAGCTCACCGTGAGCGTCAAGAGCAGCTACAGATGCTTTCGCCACAATGTAGTCTACTTGCTCCTGATCCAATTTGCGCATTTCTTCAAGCGCTACGAGCGCTTTTTGCACCAACTCGTCTACATGTTTTTCAGCAGCGAGTTTCTTTTCTTCAGGTGATTGAGTTCTTTTATCAGCCATTTGATGCTTTCCTCCAATGTTTGAAACCCTTATCCTTTTCCGGAACTTTTTCCTGTTTTCAGAAACTTTCAAGAATAGTGTAAGAAATTTCGATTTGTTAATTTTTTCACAATATTATTGTACTCTATTTTAGAAAATTTGTAAATAGTTTCACAAAGATTTTTTTAACTTTTTATCATGAATCCTCCTTCTCCTTCTATACAGGAGTATTTTCAAGAAAAAATTGAAGAATTTTTTTGAGAAAGCACTTCAATTTCACAAACAAATATTTTCACGCATTTTTTGTAAGCGTTTTCTTAATTTTACTAAAAAAAGCAATTTTCTTCAAGTGAAAATTGCTTAAGTCGTTTAGTAATTTTTACGGCTTAACTGGCCCCCGATTTGCTTGATCAACTGCTTCTTTTACGACGTTAGCGTATAGATTTCCCCCAACATCGATGGAGCCATCTGATTCTAAACCAAAGTGGACACTATCCGTTCCAGCCCAGATAGCTGGATTATCGACAGCCACTTGGTACCAGTCTGCTACATAGACATAGTCATATTTTTTAGCCAATTCCAACTGATACTGTCGAGTTTGAACGGTAACGCTATTGCTATCATTGGCTTCACGCCCATCATATGGGGTCACAAAGATTAGGCGATGTCCTTTTGGTAGTTCTTGAACAAACTTATCCAACAATTCTTGATAATTATTAGAAGAGTTGGTTCCAAGTGCGATTACCACGTTCTTGAGCAAGACTCTATTGGCAATATCTGTTTCATATACTTTTAAGCCTGAGTCCAGATTGCGGCTCACCAAAGCATCTAATTGGATATCTGGCAGTACTTGTTTCAGATAATCTGATGCCCGGAGGTTTACAGAATCCCCGATCATGGTCACGCCATCTGATACATTGTAGGAAGTCGCTGAAGCATTGTCAACTTGGGCACGCGTGATCTGCATCTTGCTGTCGGATTGACGAAGCCCTTCGGTAATCAGGTTTTCATCAAAGGCTCCGACGCGTGGCGCAAAGAGTGCAATCCCAAACATGAGCAAGGTCAAGGGAATCGCGCTGTAAAAGAGTGGTTTCGTGAAACTTCTGAGATCCATCGAGATCCCAAAAATCTTCGGTTCACGTCCAGCCAAGGTTGGTTCAATAATATAGAAACTCAAGGCAGCAAGACTAAAGGATACAAGCGCTGTTAATAGAGAAGCCCAGCCATTGGTCATTAATTGAGAAAAGATGATGTAAAATGGCCAGTGGAAGAGATAAACCCCATAACTTGTATCTGCAATAAAGGTAATCACTGCTGGTTCTTTCTGATCTGGTGTCTTTTCATGAAGGACACGCGTCATCACAATCATCACAGATGCAGCAAGAGTTGCTACTAAAAAGCCAAATAAATAGGTCCAAACACTATCAAAGGGAAGGATAAAGGTCAAGACCAACAAAACTAGAAAAGCACCCGCTAAAATCGCTAACGTCTTCTGTAGAGATAGCTTCTTCACTAATTGAGTAAGATTTGGGCTGGTCGTTGTAATCCCTGTCACTGTCGCTAAAGCACTCCCCACAAAGAAAGGAAAGACGTGAGCGATACTAGAAAAGTAGACATTGGACAAATTCTTGGTGACCAGCGCTCCGACAAAGAAGGTCAGGAAAGTCACCAAAAAGAGACCTGTCGAAGATAGGAAGATATAGCCTCTATATTGGCCAACTGATTTAGCTTTTTTACCCAAAAACCAAGCCAAGAGCGCCCAGAGGACGTAGTAATGAACTTCAAGAGCCAAACTCCAAGTATGAATGAAAAGATGGGGGATGAACTGACTTTCGTAACTTCCGCCACTTAACATCTCATAGAAGTTAGTCACAAAGCCAAAAACGGCTGCAATCTGCGTCCCAATCCCAGCAATAAAGTCTCGTCTGACCAAGAAGGTAAAAGGCATGACCAGCAAGACCATAAAGACTAAAGGAGGTACAATCCGGTAGAAGCGTCGTCTGAGGAAGCCCTTGAGATCAATTTTTTGATGACGGGCAAACTCATCGATTAGAAGAGCCGTAATCAAAAATCCTGAGAAAGTAAAGAAGATGTCGACTCCAATAAATCCACCAGGAAAAACTTTTTGAAAGAAATGGTAGAGAAGAACGAGAAGAAGTCCCGTTATCCGTACCAATGAAAACCATTTAATTCGCATTTTGATAAATTCCTTGTTTAAACGTTCCCTTATAAACGACATTTTGTTCTGTCGTCAAGGTTCCCTGGCCTTCTGGTTGGCCATTGACAAATTCACCTTCATATTTCCAGCCAGCCTTGGCTGTAAAGGTTCCATAACCACTAAAGGTCCCATTGACAAAATTGCCCTTGTAGGTGTCCCCGTTCTCAAAAGTCACCGTCCCTTGGCCATTCATCTTGCCTCGGACGACACTTCCGTCGTAGCGAATAGCTCCCTTATCGAGGGTCAACACACCTCCGAAAGGAATGGAGGAAAGAAATACCCACAAAGCAGACAGAACAATGATCCCCAAGGACAAGCGTTCAATATTCTCTCTCGTAACATAGACCTTATAGGTCTCATATAATTCTTTTATTTTTTCCATACTCTGTTCATTCTTTTTATCTTCAGCCGGTTAGTCCTTTAAGGAGCCAGTCCGAAACTAATCTTCTAATCGTTCCAACCACTCTTGACAACCAGCTAGGACACGGCGATAGGTCTCTTCGAAATCTCCTGTGTACCATGGATCTGGAACACTTTCTCCTGCAAAGAGATGAATCTTATGCTCTGTTCCAGGCGGTGCCATTCGTTTGAGGTCAGCCACATTGTTTTCATCCATCCCTAAGATCAGGTCAAAGGTATGAAAATCTTGGTCACTGATTTGAAGGGATGTTTTAGACACATCATAGGGTACGCCATGGCTACGAAAAATCTTTTGAGTCCCTTGGTGAATAGGGTTCCCGTGCTCCCAGTTAGAAGTAGCACGGCTTTCAATCTCATACTGGTTGGTCAAGTCCTTCATGACAAACTCCGCCATGGGGCTTCGACAAATATTTCCTAAACACACAAATACGATTTTTTTCATGACAGCACCTCCTTTCTATTATAACAGAATGTAAGAAAAATATAATCTGCTAAAATTATAATTTTGAGGCAAGACGAAAAAAGCCTGTCCACCATTGAGGTGGGCTGACTTTCTTTTTTTATTCAGGCAGGATGATCTGAAGGGCTGGCCATTTTCGTTTCCAATCTTTCTTCCGCATGCGTTCCGTATAAACTGCCAAACGCTCTGGACTAGCTAAAAAATGTGGAGTCGGCTGAACGACGAAGTTTTCGATATCCCTTGTCCCATAGGGGAGAAAGAGCTCCAACTGACCATCTTTCCTTAGGCGAACCGCAAGAGCCGTACACTGCTCGGGGTATTTAGAAACCGCATCACAGGCACTGCGATAAGGGGCCGTCCCCGGGCTATGCTGGTGCATGTAGACTTGATTCTTCACTTCCCAAGCGTACTGGGGATAGACCTTCTTTAATTCCTGCTCAATCTGTTGCGTCTCCTCATAGCTGATCGCAGGGTCATAAAAGACCAGATCCAGATCCGTTGTCGCATCAAACCCAAGTCTTCCAGAAAGCTGGTTCCAGATGAAATTTCGTACCGCACCCGCTGCTAACCAAGCATCTGCCAAATCTAGATCTCGAATAATGGCCAAGACCGCCATCATCTCTGGATCCACTTGAATTTGTTCTACTATCGTTTCTTCCGTCAGCATCTTCTGCTAGTCTCCATTGTAGGGATAGCCTAGGTGTTCATAGGCCTTGCGGGTCGCCACGCGCCCTGTACGAGTCCGCATGATAAAGCCTTTCTGAATCAAGTAAGGTTCATACATGTCTTCTACAGTCTCCCGCTCTTCAGCAATATTGACCGATAGGGTCCCAAGGCCAACTGGGCCTCCCCCATACATCTCAATCATGGTGCGCAGGATTTTTTGATCGACATAGTCCAGCCCTTCATGGTCCACATCCAGCATGGAGAGTGCCTTGTCGGTAATAGTCTCATCAATCAAGCCATCGCCCATAATCTGGGCAAAATCGCGCACCCGTTTGAGCAAGCGGTTGGCAATCCGGGGAGTCCCACGACTACGAAGAGAAAGCTCCTCAGCAGCCTCATGGGTAATCTCCATCTCAAAGATCTCGGCAGTCCGCTCGACAATCTCTGTCAGATCATCTTGCTCGTAATATTCCATATGGCCCGTAATCCCAAAGCGAGCGCGCAAGGGGTTGGACAGCATACCCGCTCGGGTCGTCGCCCCAATCAAGGTGAAAGGAGGAAGATCCAGGTGGACACTCCGACTGGTCTCGCCAGCACCAATCATGATATCGATGTAAAAATCTTCCATGGCACTGTAAAGCACTTCTTCGACTGACATTGGCAGACGGTGGATTTCATCGATAAAGAGAACATCACCCGGCTCTAGGTCATTGAGGATGGCTACCAAGTCACCAGCCTTTTCAATGACAGGACCGGAAGTCTGCTTGAGATTAACACCCAACTCATTGGCAATGACAAAGGCCATCGTAGTTTTCCCCAGCCCCGGAGGGCCAAAAAGAAGGACATGGTCCAGCGCTTCATCCCGAAGCTTAGCCGCTTCAATAAAGATTTTTAGCTGGTCCTTGACCTTATCCTGGCCGATATATTCATGTAAATATTGCGGGCGTAGCGTCCGTTCAACTGCCTCTTCATCGCCCATGATTTCATTGTCTAAAATTCTACTCATACAGTCTATTATAGCAAAAAATGATACCTTCGGTACCACAAATAGAACGTGTTTTTTAAGGATCGTAGTTCTCACTAGCGCTCGAGCTGCGTCAATATAGCTAAGTTCGCCTGATTCCCATGTCAGGTTTGGTTCAATGAAATAGTAAGAAACGTAGTTTTCCCTCTTAAAATAACTTGTTTCTTTTTATGGATCGTAGTTCTCACTAGCGTTCGAACTGCGTCAACGTACCTAAGTTCGTCGGCGTCCCGAATGGACTTGACTCACTAAGGTACGTAGAAAAAGCCACCGGTTTTGGTGGCTCTTATAGGGAGATTATTATGAAAAAGTTTTAGGAGTTTTATCATTCAAAGTTAGGAGGTCTTTGATGATGGTATTAGTATACGACAGGAAGCTTAAAGTTTCCTTATAGTTAGTTTTAAAAATTATTTCCTAAAAAAGAGGAGACCTTGAGCAAGAATTTTACATCCTTGTTTGGAGCCTCCCCTTTTCTCATTATTTCTTAGCAATGGCATGGTAGCTGGTCTTGCTAGTAAAGACTTGCCCTGCTCTCAAGATAACCTTTTCAGCTTGGTCACTATGAATGGCATCTGGCACTGTTTGAAATTCGAGAGCCAATCCATTGTGTTGAACAATTGATTTTCCTTGAAGATGAACGGCTTCATCTACAAAATTGGCTGAATATACCACCAAAGCTGGGGCTTCTGACTTGAAGGTCAAAAAGCGTCCAGATGGTTGATGGTAGAAGAAGCCTGCATTTTCATGCCCTTCTGGTAAAGCGAAAGGATGGTCCAAGCCTTCTACCAGGCGAATTTGTGGATCAGCATCCTTGAAGAGATCCTCTAATAGCATAGCTTGGTAGAGATGCTGAACGATTGGACTTTCTCTATCCACAGTGTGAAGAGGGACACCATCTGGATGGATGGGGTAAAGACCCTGATGATTGATCTGAAAGACATGGTCATTAATCGGCTGGGTGAAGTTGCCTGATAGGTTGAAATAGCTGTGGTTGGTCGGATTGACCAGGGTGTCCTGGTCTGTCTCTACCTGGTAGCTGATTTCTAACTCTCCTGCTTCAGTCAAACCATAGGTCACCCAGATCTTGAGATTTCCAGGGAATCCACCGGTGCCATCTGCACGCTCTGTGTACAGGGTGATTTCTTGGTCTGTCACCGACTCCATGCTAAATAAGGCGCTGTCCCAGCCAGTCGATCCACTATGGTTGCAGTTGGCGCCATTATTGGCTTCCAAGTGATAGGTTTGACCATTGAGGTCAAAGCTGGCACCTGCGATTCGACCAGCGACTGGACCAATGCTAGCCCCATACTTGGGGCTATTGCCAACATAGGCATCGAAATTGTCGAATCCCAGTACAATATTAGCAAATTGATCCTGTTTGTCTGGTGTCACATACTCTAGAATAGTAGCTCCATAGGTCATGACCGACAATTGATACCCCAGGTCATTCTCGAGGCGATACGCTTCTACATCTTGGCCATCTAATTGACCAAATAGATATTTTTTATAGTGTTTCACAAGTTGTCTCCTCCAACATCGTTCATTCTAGTGAAAGGGGTGAATCACCACTCCTTGTACAACACGGTTGACTGTTCCAGTTGGTGATGGCGTATCTGGGCGATTTTGAACCTTGAGCGAAGTCAAGAGAGAAATCAATTGACCGTAGATAATGTATGGGAAGGCACGGTAGATATCTAGCGACTCTGCTGAAGATGCTACCAACACTTCACGTACATGCTCAATCCTAGCAGCTTGGTCGGTCAAGAGAACGACCTGACGGGCAATCTGATCTCCAGCCACTTCTCCAACCAAATCCAAATCGTACTGGCGCGTATAAGGATCAATGGAGCCAAAAACCAAGACCAGGGTCTGGTCATTGATGAGGGATTTCGGTCCATGACGGAAGCCGACAGGGCTCTCGTACATGGTCGCGATTTTACCGGCTGTTAACTCTAAAATCTTGAGTTGAGCTTCATGAGCTAACCCAAAGAAAGGTCCTGCTCCTAGATAGATGACGCGTTCGAAGTCTAAATCCACAATTTCCTTGACCTCGCGATCTTTCTCCAAGACCTGCTCTGACAGATAAATCAATTCTTCCACTCGTTTTTTCTTGATTTCTTCCTCACTTGGATCAAAGACCAAGAGAGCTGTCAAAAGCATAGAGGTAAAGCTAGAAGTCATAGCAAAGCCAGCATCATTGGTTTCTTTTGGTTGTAAGAGCAAGAGATTGCGCTCATCTCCGTGAGCTTGCTGGGCTAGTTTTCCTTCGGCTGCACAGGTAATGGTGATCTGATAGAGATCCTCCACCAATTGTTGAGCTAACTCAACTGTCGCAACACTTTCAGGCGAGTTACCACTTCGTGCAAAGGAAACCAAGACAGTCGGCACTTCTTTTTTGAGGTAGGTTTGTGGATGCGCCACGATATCAGTCGTCGCAATGGATTGGAAATTCCAATGGCGTTCATCGTGCACTTCCTGCAAATAGGGAACCAAGGTGTCCCCTACATAGGCTGAGGTCCCAGCTCCTGTCAAGATAATCTTGATGTATCCATGACGATTCCCAATAGTCTCTAAAAACTCTTGGATTTCTTTTGCTTTCTCTTGATAGAGACGATAGGTTTCTTTCCAAACTTCCGGTTGCTGATAAATTTCGCGTGTCGTAATTTCAGCCCCCAGTTCAAGCAGTTCTTCTTTTGTATAATCTAGCATGCTTCTCCTCTTTTCTACCCGCCTTATAAGCGGTAAGAGGCCGAGACAATTGTCCCAGCCCCATTCCGAATGTTCAAGCGGTTTTCGCTATCGTATCTTACTCATCCTCGTCGTCATCAAAGTTGGATAAGAGATCATTAACCTTCACGATGCTTTCTTGTGCACGCGCTGGATAGTCTTCTTCTCCTCCGACCAGGCTGTTATTAATAAATTCAATTACCATTGGCAAGTTCATCCCTGCATAGAGGTCAATCGCACGTCCTTCAAGAATCAGGCGGCTAACTGTATTACAAGGAGTGCCTCCCAAAAGATCCGCAAAGACGATATAGTCCTCAAAGTCTGCAACACAGGCTTCAAACTTGGCTGTAAACTCCTCAGGACCTTCCTCTGGCAAGAGGGCCACGGCATGAATATTGTCTTGTGGTCCCATAATCATTTCTGTACTGGCTTTGAGCTCTTCACAGAAGCGACCATGACTGACCAATACTAACTGTTTTGCCATACCTTACTCCATTATGCCATTCCAAAGAAGAAGTGGCCAAATGCTGAGAATGCGATTGCTGCAAGGATGATGAGCAAGATAGCTTTTGTAGAGTTCATACCTTTACGTCCAAGCAACCAGTAGATTACACCTGTGATGATAGCTGGTACCAAACGTGGGAAGATAAGGTTGAGCATATCTTGAATTTCAATCGCTTTGTCCCCAATGTGTGGAGTCCAAGAAACTTCAACACCAATCATGCTGGCAATCAAGGCACCAACCATGAAGATACCCAGAACGGCAGCTGCATCAATCAAAGCTGTCAAGGTACTTTGCATGTTGTTGATGAGGTTAACCCCTTCTTTATAGGCAAATTCCAATTGTTTCCAACGGAAAATGTCATAAGCAACTGCCACAGCGATCCACAAGAAGATACCGGCTGGGTTTCCTGCAACAGCCAAAGTTGCTGCGATTGAACCCATAATAGCTGGTACCAATGATCCAAAGATTGAGTCCCCAAGAGGAGCGAATGGTCCCATGAGACCTGTCTTGATACCATTGACCGCATCTTTTGATTTGACACCATCTTTTTCTTCCAAAGCGAGGTCAAAACCAGTGATAATGGTGTGGAAGAATGGTGAAGTATTGAAGAATTGCGTATGCAATTTCATCATTTCTTTCAATTCTGGAGTGCCATCACCATACATTTTACGCAACTGAGGTAAAATCATATAAAGGTAACCAGAAGCCTGCATCCGTTCATAGTTCCAACCTAATTGGAAAGTAAACAGACTACGTTTGTTAATTTGATTAAAATCCTCTTTAGTGAGTTTGTAATTCTTAGAATTCGTCATCTTCAATTTCCCCGCTTTCTGATTCAGTTACTGGAGCAGCTACGACTGTACGTTGACTGTTTTTGAAGTGTTGTACTGCAAGGAAGATACCGATAATGGCAATACCAATCATAGATACACTCTTGAAGTTGTTAACAAAAGTAATAGCTTGTTCTTCTGGAAGTTTAGCGAACACTTCAGAACCGACAATGCTAGACACTGCAGCACCAAGGCTTTGAACATTGCTATAAAGCACTGTCAACATAGCTGTTAAGCCAAAGCCAAGTGCTAAGTAGTGAAGGTTACGACGAACAGGAAGGTAACGAAGCAAGATCGCAAATCCAAGACCTGGAAGCATTTGACCTGCAAGTTTCAGACCGTTTGCCAACCATTGTACATTAGCAAGACCTGTAACAACAGTTTCTACGAAAGCTCCACCAAAAGCAAGTGCGAAGAAAACTGGGAGAGCTCGAGAAAGAGCCCATGGAATCGCCCCAAGGAGATAGTTGCGTTCGATGCCTTTGTAATCAAAGCGTTCAATCGCAGCATCTACACGGTGAGCGAAGTAAGTTGTAGTCATACGACCAAGAATATCAAAGTATGTCAACAAAGTTGCTACCGGCACAGCGATTGTAGCAATAGCAAGCTCTGGATCAATCCCTTGTGCTACTGAGAAGGCAGTTGCAAGAACAGCACCAGAAGTGGCGTCAATACGAGAAGCTCCACCGAAAGTACCAACACCGAGCACTGTCAATTGAAGAGAAGCTCCGATAAAGAGACCTGTCTTTAAATCCCCCATGACAAGTCCTGTAATGAAACCAGCAAAGACTGGTGAGCCTGCTGATGAAACAATCGTCAACTCATCACAGATTTGATAAGCTGAGTACAAAGTAAGTAGTAAAATTTGCCACCATTGTATCATGACAATTTCCTCCTAAAATTTTTCTTTTTTATTTATAAACTATTTGAGCAACTTCAAGAAGTCTTCAATTGGATCATTTGGAACCATTTGAGCAGTTAGCTTAACTCCTTTTTCAGCTAGCTTGTGGAAAGCTTCCACATCAGCATCCACTACGTTGATCGAACGAGTAATCGGACGAGTCTCGTCTGATTGAGACATGTTCCCCACATTTAAAGTTTCAAGTGGCACACCTGCTTCTACCAAGCCGAGGAAACGATCTGGCTTGCGAGCTACGATGAAGAGACGTTGGCTGTCATATTTTCCAGCCAAGATATTTTCTGCAGCCTTTGCTACTGGCAAGATACTGAGCTTGACACCAGGTGGTGTCGCTAGTTTTAAACCACTTTTTTCGATATCATTTTGAGCGACTTCATCATCGATCACCATGATACGTGAAACATTTAGTTTGGTAGTCCAAAGATTGGCTACCTGCCCGTGGATCAAACGTCCATCGATACGGCATCCTACAATAGTCATAAGTTTTCCCCCTTTACTTCTTTGAATGTAGGTTGTGAAACAAGTTTTAAGGTCTCCGTCCAAGTGCCCTCTGTCTCAAAGACGAGGATTTCATTTTCCCCATCTTTGAGAAAACCATGAGGGATGTAGAGGGAGAGTGTTGGACCGACTTCCCAGAAACGACCGATATGGTGGCCGTTTACAAGAACGATCCCTTTTCCAAATCCAGTCATATCAAGGAAGGTATCCTCGACTTGATCTAGATGAAAAGCAAATTGATAAAAAGCTGGTTGACCTTCTTGCCATTCTTTCGAAAAATCCAGGCGATCCAGCTGTCTAAAATCAAGCGCATATTGTTTCCAATCAAGCTTGAAATGTAGATCGATACAAACTCCTGTTCGGATTCCTTTTCGCTGTGTATCCGCTAGGAGCTTGTGCCCATAATTGACTCGTCCCATGTTTTCGATCAAGAGCTTTAGGTTTGTAATCGTTTTCTTTTTTCCGTTTAAAAAAAGATCTTGTCCGATTTCTTCTTGGTATTGAGTGGCAATCAATTGATCATTGGCATATACCTGTGCTCGATCACGCGCATCGATGATACGCAAGCGCTCTTCTTCCGCATCCATTTCCACCTCTGTCTCATAGAGCAGATAGCCTAAGGGATGGTCGATTTCTTCCATGGTCTGTGGATACAGACTTTCTGTGACCTGAGCAATCTCATTTAAATTACCAAACAAACTAGTCTTGTTGGTTAACTTTAGTCTATGCTCTGGCAAAGTCGACTTCACAAGTGGATCCATCTGTGGATACTCTGGATAGTAGGTCGCCATCATCTTTTTGACTGCATGGTACTTAGGAGTCGGATTGCCCTGCTCATCTAAGAGAGCGTCATAGTCATAAGATGTTACCTGTGGCAAATCCATGGTCCCTCGTGCTGAGCAACCGTTCATAAATCCAAAGTTGGTCCCACCATGGAACATATAGAGATTGATAGAGCCTTCTTGTAAGACTTCATGGACTGCTTCTGCCAACTCTTCTGGATCTCGCTTGATGATAGGTTCTTTCCACCGATTGAACCAGCCATCCCAAAATTCCATACACATGAGTGGCCACTCTTTGTCATGCTCAGCAAAGAACTCTTTCATCTGAGAGAAGTTGTAATTCGCTCGCGAACCAAAATTACCGGTTACAAAGAGTCCATCCTCAATCAAGGTCCCTGCTCGAAGGGTCGCCCTCCAAGGTCCATCAGAGGTGAAGAGTGGACAAGTAATATCCCGCTCGATCATTAGATCTCTGATCGCCCGAAGGTAGGCCTTGTCTTCGCCATAAGAGCCATATTCGTTCTCAACCTGCATCATGAGGATATTGCCCCCACGATCCAATTGGTACTTGGCCACACGTGGCAGGAGCTCGTCGTAATAGCGAGCCACTTCCTTGAGAAAGGCCGGATCCGATGAGCGAATCCGAAGGTCTTCTTTGATTAGCCAGGCTGGCAAGCCCCCAAATTCCCACTCCGAACAGATGAACGGTGACGGACGGAGGATCACATACAAATCCAGCTCTTGAGCTACTTGGATAAAGTGCTCCAGGTCCAAATTCCCTTCAAAGTGAAAGTGGCCTCTTTGTGGCTCATGAGCATTCCATGGGACATAGGTTTCAACAGTATTAAAACCTAGAGCTTTTAGGTTATATAAGGAATGATACCAATCCTCACGATCGATCCGAAAATAATGAATTGCACCAGATAAAATCTTAAAAGGTTGATCATTTAAATAAAAATCTTTACGGATTTCAAATGCCCCCATACTGAGAACCTCCTTCTAAGAAACCCTTTTCATTTATTAATATAATATATTGATCAAAAAATGTCAACCACTTTTGAAAAAATATGTTAAAATAATATTAACAAGGGATATCGAAAGAAGAGGTGAAGCACATGGCAATCCCAAAATACCAACACATCAAAGATGATTTGAAGCAACAAATTATCTCAGGTAAATTCGAAAATGGAGATAAATTTTACACAGAAGCCGAGCTGATTAAGATTTATAATGTTAGCTCGATTACTGTTGTTCGTGCTTTGAACGATTTGGCTAGCGATGGATACATCGTCCGCCAACAAGGGAAAGGAACGTTTGTTTCGCGCGCTAGAAAACACAAACTGGTTGAGTTTTCAGACGTTGAAACCTTCCCTATCCAAAAAGCGACCGTAAAAGTTCTCTCTATTAAGCGTGGCAACGCGCTGAATATCCTGGATAAACTGGGGCTCGCTCCGACTCAATTCTATTATAAGATTGATCGGACGCGTCATATTGGTGAAGATACCTATATCTACCACCAGACCTATGTCCCAGAGCAATATATTAACCCAAATTATCCGAGTTTAGATTACTATAGTTCGATTTATGATCGCTTTAAAGAAGATTATCATATTCATATGAATGATGAACACTTTGAAGAAATCAATGATATTGTATTTCCAACACCAAGCAAAATCGCTTCTGTGTTGAATATCGATGAAAACTTCCCAACTGTCCGTCAAGTGAAAACGACAAAATTGGAAGCGACCGGTCAAATTCTCGAATATAGTGAAACCTATAAACGTGGCGACTACTATAAAATCAAATTTATCTCTTGTGATCGTGATCATTGATCATTCAAAGTCTGGGGTCTGGCCTCAGACTTTTATGATACAAATTATAGCATGAAAAATAGTTCCTAAAACATGTAAAACGAATAATCTATAATTAGTGATAGACTTCCTATAAATAGTTTAATTAGTCAAAATTTATTATGATAAATTCAGGCTCTAGAGCACCTGTTATAGGAAAAGAAAAGAGAGTGGGACAGAAATCGGTCATTCGTTAGAATTCGATTTCGTCGTC
>NZ_JAPJPF010000009.1:13370-46081 GCF_030825805.1 Streptococcus sp. | reverse complement strand
TATTCCTTAGGAAGGGCAATCTTCATGCCTTTAATGTCTTGACCAATCTTAGAAGCAAAGTCTGCTACACGAACAGGTGCAGAAGTCGAATCCTTGTCATCTGCACTGGCAATGACATTGAGCAATTGCGCATTTTCCTTAACGGTTGGAGCAAACGGTCCAATTTGGTCGAGTGAGCTACCAAAGGCAATGAGACCGAAACGAGAAACTGTTCCATACGTTGGTTTGAGACCGACGATTCCGTTGAAGGCAGCCGGTTGACGGATAGAACCACCGGTATCTGAACCAAGGGACAAACGGACTTGTCCTGAAGCTACAGCAATTGCTGAACCACTAGAAGATCCACCAGGCACCTTGATGTGGTCCCAAGCATTCTTGGTTGGCCCATAGTAGGAAGTCTCACCAGATCCACCCATGGCAAATTCATCCATGTTGGTCTTACCAACGACAATCATACCTTTAGCTTTGGCGTTAGCAACCGCTGTCGCATCAAAGATAGGTTCGTAGTTGTAAAGCATTTTTGAAGCTGCAGTTGTCAAGATGCCATCTGTTGAGATATTGTCTTTGACGGCGAGTGGAATCCCTGATAAGAGGTTATCTGCATCGATCCCTTTTTCATCAATGGCCTTGGCTTGTGCAAGGGCAGCTTCTTCAGCCACCGTCACAAAGGCATTGACTGCTTCTTCACGCGCCTTGATATCATCAAGTGTCACTTGGGTCAATTCGGTTGCTGAAATTTCCTTAGAGACAAGGAGGTCGTGCAACTCTTCAATGGTTTTATGGTTGAATGACATTAGGCATCTCCTCCATCTTCTAGGATAGCTGGCACCTTGATGTAGTAATTGTCTTTTTCAGGTACATTTTTAAACAAACGGTCGCGGTCAGTGCCTTTTTCAGCGATATCCGGACGCAATACGGTCTTACGATCCGCCATGGTTGTTGTTGGGGCCACACTGGTTGTGTCCACTTCTTCCAACAATTCCACCATATCAACAATCTTCGATAAGGTTGTCGCAAACTCAGCTGTCTCTTCTGGAGAGAATTTCAATTTTGAAAGATTGGCAACGTGGGTTACCTCTTCTTGCGTAATTTTCATCTTGCTTCCTTTCGTGAAATGATGATTTTTCAATACCCTCTATTTTACCATATTTTTAGTATTTATGCGGTAGTTTGGCAAGAAAATAGAGTCCGAGGAAGGGGAGGCACTAGGCCTTTCTCCTCGGACTCTAATCTTACAATTCTTCTAATTGTTCATTCACCAGTTTTGCTCCCAAAACATGTTTGAAATGATTTAAAGCAAACTGGTGATTTTCAGGAGTAAGCGACGCCACTGCAGGCGCGACCACTTCAATCTGATAGCCCAAATTATAGGCATCCACTGCTGTATGGAGGACACAAATGTCCGTTAAGACTCCCGTTAAAATAACGGTATCTACGCCACGTTCCCGGAGGCGGATATCCAAGTCCGTTCCTGAAAAAGCAGAATAATGACGCTTGTCCATCCAAAAGACGCGTGGATCCGCTTTGTGCTCCCGATAAAAATCAGCTAAGGGACCGTACAAATCCCGTCCACTAGTCCCAATAATATTATGGGGTGGGAAGAGCTTGCTTTCTGGATGAAAGGGGTCGTCTATATCATGTGCATCAATAGCAAAAAAGACATAGGCTCCTTGATCAAAGGCTAATTGGGTCACCTGGGCAATGCTCTCAGAAATGGCTTGGGCGGGAGCTCCTGCCGTTAGTTTACCTTCATCCGCTACAAAATCAACGGTGTAGTCAATCGAAATTAATGCTTTGCTCATTAGTAGTCTCTTTTCTTAATTTCTTCAAAAATATCCGGGATCAAAACTTTGAGATAAGTTCCCTTCATCCCGAGTGAACGACTTTCAATAATACCAGCTGATTCCAATTTCCGAAGCGCATTGACAATCACAGAGCGGGTAATACCAATCCGATCCGCAATCACGGAAGCAGTTAACTGCCCTTCATTTCCCTTCAATTCACTAAGGATAGCGGAAACTGCCCGCAATTCTGAATAGGACAAGGTATTGACAGCCATATTGACCGCAGTCCGGCGACGAATATTTTTCTCATCTTCCTCTCGTTGGAAGTTCAACATTTGAATCCCAACTACGGTACTAGCAATCTCAACCAAAATCAAATCATCATCCGCAAATTCCTTATCATTGCGCCAAATAATCAAAGACCCCAAACGAATCCCAGATACATGGATGGGAGCAATCGTTGTCAACCCATCAGGAAAATCAGACTTTGTCTCTACTGGAAAGATACTTAAATCGTGATCTACATCTAAATTCGCCTCTGTATCATAGACTAAACTGGCCGCTTTCGCATAATCTTCAGGTAATTTTTTATTGTCAAAAAAAGCCTCAACCCGGTCATTATTGGTTTTGTAGCGCATGAAATAACCTAGAAGAGTTCCCTTGCTATTAATAATACAAGCATTACAATGAATGATATCAGCCAGTTGACGGGCAATTGCATTATAAGGCATTTCATCTTGCAACTGTTCTTCAGAACGTTTCAAGATAGATGTAATTTTTCTCGTTTTTTCTAATAATTTAGCCATAATAAACCTCGCATGTAGTCAGCTAAAGTATATCATATAAGTGAGGGAATTTCAATCAAATTATCTGAAAATTATTTATTTTTTCTACAATTCTATTCAATTCAGAAAAATTAGCCTTATGTAACAAAATATTCGCTGGATTCATTCAAAAAAAGAAACCGCCTAATAGCGATTTCTCTTACACTTATCGTTTGTATTGTTTTAAGAAACGAGTCATCTTCTCTTGAATTTGAGCCAATTCTTCTACTCGAGGAAGGTAAACAATCCGGAAATGATCCGGCTCTTTCCAGTTGAATCCACGTCCGTGAACCAAGAGAACCTTTTCTTGTTTTAAGAAATTCAAGACAAACTGCTCATCATCATCTACCCGGTACATTTCACGATCAATCTTAGGGAAGATATAAAGACCAGCTTTTGGTTTGACAGCTGAAAGCCCTGGGATATCGTTGATGGCCTTGTAGATAAAGTTCCGTTGCTCGTAGATTCGACCACCTGGGAGCAAGAGTTCGTCCACTGACTGGTAGCCTCCCAAAGAAGTCTGAACCACTTGTTGGGCCAAGACGTTTGAACACAGACGCATATTGGAGAGCATATTGAGCCCTTCGATATAGCCCTTCACATGGTGTTTTGGTCCAGACAAGACCATCCAGCCCACACGGAAGCCCGCGATGCGGTGTGATTTGGACAAACCGTTCATGCTGACACAGAACAAATCTGGCGCGAGACTAGCAATGGCTGTGTGTTTGGCACCATCCATGACCAAGCGATCATAAATTTCATCTGCAAAGATAATCAAGCCATGTTGACGAGCAATTTCGACAATTTCCAAAAGAATCTCATCTGGATAGAGAGCTCCGGTCGGGTTATTTGGGTTAATCACGACGATAGCCTTGGTGTTTGAAGTGATTTTCGACTTGATATCATCAATATCAGGATACCACTCAGCCTCTTCATCACAAACATAGTGTACTGCATTTCCACCTGCTAGGCTGACCGCTGCTGTCCAAAGAGGATAGTCTGGCATTGGCACAAGTACTTCATCTCCATTATCCAGCAAGCCTTGCATGGACATCACAATCAACTCACTGACACCATTTCCGATATAGATATCATCAATCTCAACATTCGGAATCTTTTTCAATTGGCTATACTGCATAATGGCCTTACGGGCAGAAAAAATTCCTTTTGAATCCGAATACCCTTCACTATCCCGAGCATTCATAATCAAATCATGAATGACTTCGTCGGGAGCCGTGAACCCAAATTCAGCCGGATTTCCTGTATTTAAGCGAAGGATTTTCTCCCCGTTTGCCCGCATGCGCATCGCTTCTTCTAAGACTGGACCACGAATATCGTAAGCAACGTGCTCTAGCTTGACGGACTTATTGTATTCTTTCATGATTTTTTCCTCACTTTATCAAACTGCTTCCATTATACCACTAGTTAATCTGGAGTACAACTGAGCAACCTCTTTCATTCTCAATGAAATCCTATAGATATCTGATTTGACCTTTACTTTCTATGGTAAAAGGTTTAAAATATAATTATAGGTAACATAAATGGGTTCTTCCATTTCTTTTCACGTTTTCAAGCAGTAAAGGAGGACGGAACATGTCTCAAAAATACGAAAACATCATGGTTGCAGTTGATGGATCTCGCGAAGCTGAACTTGCTTTTGAGAAAGGGGTCAATGTTGCGTTGCGAAACGGATCTAAACTTACCCTTGCTCATGTCGTTGATACACGTGCCTTACAAAGTGTCTCTAGTTTTGATGCTGAGGTGTATGAAGGATTCCAAACAGAAGCTAATGAACTATTAGAAGGGTATATCAAGCGTGCTAAAGAAGCCGGTGTCCAAAACATTGCTTCGGTGATTGAAATGGGGAATCCAAAAGTCCTCTTAGCGACTGATATCCCTGATGCAGAGGGAGTTGATCTCATCATGGTTGGGGCAACTGGTCTAAATGCTTTTGAACGTTTACTAGTCGGGTCTTCCTCTGAATACATTCTCCGCCATGCCAAAGTCGATTTGTTAGTGGTTCGTGAGCCAGAAAAGACCTTATAAACTTTATAAAAAAACAAAAAGGTGTGAAGGAAAATGAATTTCCTCACACCTTTTTAGTTTCTTCAGATTCTACTGTTTTTTCAGAACAATGTTTTTGATAAGCTTTGATTTGCCGTTCCAGCTCTTTTTGAATGGCTGGCTCAGGTGCATACTTTTCTTCCCAGTCGTCTGGTTTTAAAATTTTATGCGTGACTTCATCAAAGTGTGCCTGACCATCTGGGAAAATTTTCCCCATATTGGCGCGGTGAACAATCTCAAAGACCTCTTCAGGATCAACCCCCATTAGAACAAAACTACCATAAGTCAGATACAGCGTATCAATCAAGGCATCAACTTGCCCCACCAAGGAGATCTCAGCTGGATGTTTGCTACGAACCTTATTAGCTGCCTCATCTAGGGCTTGATGCAAGCTTTCAATTGAACGATCAAAGGTTGCTTCGTCTTTGCTGGCAGCCCGTATAAATTCAACCAATTCTTCCTGCTTAAACATGGTTCGGTAAATAGCCTCTTGATTGTCCCAGGCCTTTGGTTCTTCCTGGGTTTGACCATCCATGAGTTGATGGAAGGCTTTGACCTTATTAAAGTGGTCATCACGACTGACAAAAAGTGACTGATCCGTGATAATACCAAAATGTTCCAGAGCTTTTTGAATTCCGTCTTTGGTATTACTGGTCGTTGTGTGCTGAGCAACTTCTTTGACCCTGCTGGTTCCATTGCCCATCGCAATCGATAAGCCAACACCCGAGAGCATCTCTAAGTCATTATCCGAATCTCCAAAGGCCATCACTTGGTCCATCGAGAAGCCAAATTCTTCTCCTACAATCCGAATCCCCTCCATTTTTGAGTTACCAGGGTTGATAACATCTGCCGCAAAGGGACTGGAACGCGTAAATTTTAAATCAGGAAAAGCTTGCTCAACTTTTTGGGTGTCTTTAGGACTAGCTAATAAGAGAACCTGATAAACTGGTCCTTGAGCAATTTGTTGCAGTTGCTTTTGGTCCTGAGGGACAACCTTGCTAACCACCTTGTTGAAGCCTTTACTAACTGCCTTCGAAAAGCCTTTTGGTACAAATCGTGCAGACCATAGAGAAATCGGACTCAGACCAAAACTCATAATGCGCGAACCCTCAACTCCATCTTCTGTTCCTAAGGCGATTTCGATGCGATGTTTCTTTGCATAGTCAATCAAGTGACGAAGATTATTCTTATCAATTGGAGAAGCAGATAAGATCTTATCCTTGGTAAAAATATACTGACCATTATAGGTGACTGCAAAATCAAAGTCATAGCGCTCGATAAAAGGACGAACAAAGAAGGGTCCTCGCCCTGTTGCCAAACCAACAAAAATTCCTTGTTCCTTTAAGGAGCGAATGGCTTTTTCGGTTGACTTTAAGACCATTCGACTATCATTGACTAAGGTACCGTCAATGTCAAAAAAGACCGCTTTTATTTCCATGATGACTGCTTTCTTTCCGTTTTATGATACAATAAATTATAACACACATTCCAAGGAGACAAACATGATTAAGAAAATTTTGGCCCTTCATACAGGAGGAACCATCTCCATGCAGGCGGATGCCTCTGGAGCTGTCGTGACCAATTCATCCAACCCCATGAACCATATTGATCTGTCACTGGCAGGGATTGAGCTTACTTCAGAAGATTTTTTTAATTTACCCAGCCCTCATGTAACTCCTCAGCACATGTTGCAACTTTATCATAAGATTCAGAAAGAGGCTTCCCAGTATGATGGGATTGTCATCACCCACGGTACCGATACTCTTGAAGAAACAGCTTACTTCTTAGATACCATGGACTTGCCAACTATTTCGGTAGTCCTGACAGGAGCCATGAGAAGCTCCAACGAATTAGGGAGTGATGGCGTCTATAACTATCTGACTGCCATCAGGGTCGCGGCTGATCCCAAATCACAAGACAAGGGTGTTTTGGTCGTGATGAATGACGAAGTCCATGCAGCCAAGTACGTGACCAAAACCCATACAACCAATGTCAGTACTTTTCAAACACCAACTCACGGTCCTCTAGGCTTGGTCATGAAAAAAGAAGTTATCTATTTTAAAACAGCTGAACCTCGTGTTCGATTTGATTTGCAAGAGATTAAGGGAGTCGTCCCCATTGTTTCCGCCTATGCTGGCATGAAGACAGACCTTCTTGATATGCTAGATGTCCGACAAATGGATGGCTTAATTATCGAAGCCTTTGGTGCAGGAAATCTTCCTAGGGAGGTTGCGGAAAAACTCTTTGAGTTTCAAGAGTCTGGCCTTCCTATTGCCTTGGTTTCCCGTTGCTTCAATGGAATTGCGGAACCCGTCTATGCTTACGATGGGGGCGGAGTCAAACTTCACGAGCACGGCATCTTCTTTGTCAAAGAGCTCAATGCAGCTAAGGCCCGGTTGAAACTATTGATTGCTCTCAATGCCGGATTAAAAGGTGATGAATTAAGAGACTATATGGAAGGTTAAAATAAGAATAGAAGGCGTGATGGTTGATCCATCCGCCTTTTGAATTTAAAAATAGCTTTGATGGACTGAGATAATGAATGACAAGATAAATTTCAACATGTTTCGCATAACTAGGACCTCTTTTCTGTTTTTTACGATTATAGGTCTACAAATTTAAAAAAAGATAAAAAGAGAGTGGGACAGAAATCGGTAATTCGTTAGAATTCGACTTCGTCGTCCCACCTCCGCACAGTTGAGTAGGACTGTAAAAGCTGATGAAATCAGCGTAGTAGAGCCCACTCAACTGCTGCGTCTTGCTCGACAATCCAAAGACAATTGAGAGGCCGGACTTTTGTCCCAGCCACTTTTTCTTATTCCTTCTTAATCTAAGTGTTCTTTCTGTTCCAAATGTAGAGACAGACAGTGCCAATCTGAATGCTCTCGCCAATTAGGAGTCGTAACCACCTGAACAGCTACCTTTCGTGCTTCCTCTAAGATTGGATAATCTTCAATGAGGCTGGCCACTTGAAATTCTGGTATACCTGATTGACGCGTTCCAAAGATTTCCCCAGAGCCTCGTAGCTTGAGGTCTTCTTCTGCCAAGACAAACCCATTGGTTGTTTCGGTCATGATTTTCATCCGACGCTTACCTGATTCTGTTTTGGGATTGGCAACTAATACTGCGTAAGACTGCTTATCACCACGTCCTACCCGACCTCTCAGCTGGTGCAATTGGCTCAAACCAAAGCGGTCTGCATCCATGATGATCATAACTGTAGCATTGGGAACATTAACTCCGACCTCGATTACAGTTGTAGAAACTAGTAAGTCAATTTCTCCCTGCTTAAAGGCCTGCATAATGGCCTCTTTTTCTTCCCCCTTCATCTTACCATGAAGGAGAGCAATACGGACACGATCCCCGAAGTAAGCAATCAATTCTTCCTCTAAGGCAATAGCGTTTTTGAGGTCCAAGGCTTCAGATTCTTCAATCAAAGGAGAAATAACATAGGCTTGGGAACCTTTTTGAATTTCTTTGACCAGCCAATCCAAAACCAAGTTTAACTGTTGGTGCTTGACCCATCGGGTGATGATTTCTTTTCGACCAGCTGGCATTTGATCGATGATGGAAACGTCCATATCTCCAAAAGCAGTGATTGCCAGGGTCCGAGGGATTGGGGTCGCTGTCATCATCAAGACATCCGGATTTTGGCCCTTTTCACGCAGGATCCGTCTTTGGGCCACACCAAAACGGTGCTGCTCATCAATAATGACCAAGCCGAGATCATGAAAATGAACCCCCTCCTGAATCAAGGCATGGGTTCCCACAACAAGGTCTACTTGCCCTGTCTGAATCAATTCCAACCGTTCTCTTCTCTCCGAAGCTTTTAAACTGCCTGTCAAAAGAAGGATTTTGAGACTAGGAAAGAGAGAGGTCAAACTTTGTAAATGTTGCTCAGCTAAGATTTCAGTCGGTACCATCAAAGCCGCTTGCTTGCCAGCTGTCACAGCAGCATACATGGCTAATCCAGCAACGACGGTTTTTCCACTTCCAACGTCCCCTTGCAAGAGACGATTCATGTGGTAAGGAGAACGCATATCTGCTAGAATTTCGCTCAGACTTCTCTCCTGGGCTTCTGTCATAGCAAAGGGAAGACTAGCTTGAAGAGCTTTTAGCTTCTTCTCATCCCAATCCAACACGATTCCCTGTCCGACAGAACGATTTTCTTCCTTCAAGACCTGCAGTTGCAATTGGAAAAAGAGCAATTCTTCAAATTTTACTCGTCTCAGAGCCTGCTTGTATTCCTCAAGATCCTTGGGAAAATGCATGGCTCTGACTGCTTGTCTGCGAGAAAGCAGATGATACTTGTCCATTAAGATTTGAGGGAGATTTTCTTCCAACAGTTGATCCAATCCAGCTTCAAAAGCCGTTTTAATGACCTTTACCAGGGCAGACTGACTCACCCCTTGAGACAAGCGATAGACCGGTTGGAGGTCATCTTCGACTTGCGCTAACAGTTTCATTCCTGTCAAGGCCCCCTTGGCTTTGTCCCATTTACCAAAGACGGCCACCGTTTGCCCCAGTTCAATCTTGTCCGCTAGATAGGGCTGGTTAAAGAAACTAACTGCTAGGACCAGCTCCCCTTGTTTAATAGTGAAGCGAAGACGGTTACGCTTGTAACCATAGTATTGGACATTGGCTGGAGTAGCGACAAGTCCAGAAACAACTGCTTTTTCTCCATCTTCCAGGTCTAAAACATTTTTTGATTTAAAATCTTCATACCGAAATGGGAAATAAAGTAAGAGATCTTCAACCGTTTCGATACCCAATTTCTTGTATTTCTCTGCTGATTTTGGTCCAATTCCTGGTAGGACAGAGAGTGGTTGGTGTAAGTTCATTCATTCCTCCTAGATAAGAAAGGAGGCTGGGACATTCGTCTTCAACCTCTTTCATCTCGAACTTTTTATGAAAGGAAGCTAGGATAAGACAAACAGCTTACTTCCCACTATCTTCCTTTGTTGGACGATAAACTCTTGGGACGCGATCGCTCAAGACACAAACAACCTCATAGTTAATCGTCCCTCTATAATCTGCTACGTCCGTTGTCGTTATAGCTAGATCACCATCCACTCCAATCAATACTACCTTAGTCCCAATCGGGTAGGTCTTCGGTAGGCGAATGGTGATTTGGTCCATGGATACGCGACCGACAATCGGGCAGAATTGCCCATCAACAAGGACATGAAAACCTTGCATATCTCTGGTCCAGCCATCTGCATAGCCAATCGGAATGGTCCCAATCCACTCTTCATCTCTAGTCTGATAGGTCGCTCCATAGCCAACTGTCTGCCCCACTTCTAGTGGCTTGACATGCACCAATTCCGTTTCCAAACTCAAAGCAGGACGGATGTCATAGGGAAGTTCTAACTCTCTTCCACTTGGATTGAGGCCATACATGACATCGCCCAGTCGGACCGCATTAAATATGGTATCAGCATGCCATAAAGTTGTTGCTGAATTGCTGGCATGAACGATTTTCGGAGTAAAGGGCAAGAGCTCCAACAAGCACTTAAATCGTTGCAATTGGTCTCGAAAATGGCGGTCATCTTTCTCATCAGCTGTTGCAAAATGAGTAAAGATCCCTTCCACTTCTGCTCCATGGTCTCTTAATAAAATCATGGCTTCTTGCAAGTCTTCTGCTGAACGGAAACCAATTCGTCCCATTCCTGAATCCACTTTTATATGAACCTTCAACCCACTCAAATCAGTCTTTTTAGCTAACAAAGCTTTCAACCACTCGAGACTAGCCACTGTATAGCGAATTCCCTCTTTGATGGCGATCGCAACGTGTTCCACTGGTGCAACACCCAAAATTAAAATCGGCTTTTCACCTGCTACTTGGCGAACTTCCAAGGCTTCATCTAGGTTGGAGACACAAAAAGCATCTACTAGTGGCAATAAACGTTCTACCACTGGCACAACCCCATGGCCGTATGCATTAGCCTTGACAACTGCAAAAGTCAAGGTCTCTTTCGGGATATGGGACTGTATTTGTTGAACATTATAGGCAATAGCCTCTACATCCACATATGCTCGCGTTGGTCTATGTAAACTAGCTTTCATTTCTTTCCTCCAAAATGACACTGGTCGAAACTAAATCGCCTGAGTGACTAATCGAAACCCAAATCTTTCCACTAAAAGGAGCTTTTGAAAAATAAGGAGCTCCTTTTTGATTGGTTAGAATTTCCAAATCCTGAAATCCTACTGGACCAATTCCTGTTCCCCAAGCCTTGGAAAAGGCTTCTTTGGCAGACCATCGACCTGCCAGGTATTCCATTTTCCGTTTTCCAGATAATTGGTCGAACCGTTCTCGTTCCGTCTCTGTCAATACCTTGGAAGCAAATCTCGGATGTCTCTGGTAGGCTTGTTCAATGGATTGGATTGATTCGATATCTATCCCATGTCCAACAATCATATCTTTTCCTCTTTAATGATTCTCTATCAGCAACTCTATTTAAGAAGGAAAGGGCTGAGAATGTTTTCTCCAGCCCTCTCCTCTTATTCAGCTACATACTGATAAATTTCTCGTACTAAGCTTTCTGTCTTTTCCCAACCCAAGCATGGGTCTGTGATCGATTGACCAAATACTTCTGGTTGATCTTGACGACCGTCCTCTAGATAAGATTCAATCATAAATCCACGGACTACATCATGGATAATTGGATTCCAGCTACGATTTGTAAGGGTTTCTCTGACAATGCGAATCTGCTCAGCAAATTTTTTCCCTGAATTATCATGATTGGTATCAACCAGGATAAATGGATGTTGCAAGCCCAAGGCTTGGTAACGATGAGCAGCTTCTAGCAAATCTTCATAGTGGTAGTTTGGAATGTTTTTCCCATTCGCGTCTAAAGCTCCACGCAGAATAGCGTGTCCGAATGGATTTCCACTTGTCTCCACAGAACGACCATTATAGAAGAAATGATGCCCATGCTGTGCAGCATAAATCGCATTAAACATGACAGACAGATTTCCAGATGTCGGATTTTTCAATCCAGTTGGTACTGAAATTCCACTCGCTACAAATCGATGGCCTTGATCTTCTACAGAACGTGCCCCAATAGCAACATAGGAAAGTAAATCCTCAACAAATGGGTAGGTCTCTGGATACAACAATTCGTCTGCTGTTGTCAATCCGGTTTCTGTAATCACTCGATGATGCAAGCGACGAACAGCCTTTAAACCAGCTACAAAACTTGGTTTTGAAGCAGTATCGGGCTGATGCATCAAGCCTTTATAGCCATCACCATTGGTCCGAGGTTTAGCAGTATAGACCCGCATCACAATGAAGACCCGATCTTTGACTTCTTCTTGAAGGGCTGCAAGTCGACGAGCATATTCCATCACCGCTTCCTCATTATCTGATGAACATGGTCCCATCACAAGCAAGATCCGCTTGTCTTCCCCCTTTAAAATAGAGGCTAGTTCACGATCACGCGCTTCTTTGCGAGCCAAATGTTCCCCTTCTAAGCGATAAAGAGAAGTCACCGTTGTTTCATCAATGATTGGGCTAGTAGCTGAAAAAGACATAGGCAAATCCTTTCATACGATTAGAGTTTTTTACCGTGACAGTTTTTAAATTTCTTACCAGATCCACATGGACAAATGTCATTGCGTTTGATTTGACTCAAATCAAGATCTTCTGGTAAATCAGTTTTTTGAGCGGCAATGTTGCGAGTCGCTGTCGTTGAAATACTGTGTTCTGTACGTGGACGCTCTTGTTCATGAATTTGAGCTTTCATCATCAAACGAGTCACATCAAACTCGATAGAGCCAATCATATCGTTGAACATACGGAATCCTTCAGATTGGTATTCAACTACAGGATTGTTTTGTGCATAGCCACGAAGACCGACAGCATTACGCAATTGATCTAAGGCATCGATGTGATCTGTCCATTTACTATCCACAACACGAAGAATCAAGACTTTTTGGAATTCTCTGACTGCTTCTTCATCACGTAATTTCGCTACTTGGTTTGCATAAACCTCTTCAGCACGTTTGTACAAGTAATCAATCACATCTTTATCAGATTTGCCTTCAATATCGCTCTCTGAAATCGTATCTTCAGGGACCAAATTGTATTTGGCAAAGTTCAGAATAGCTTCGATTCGTTCTTCCTTGCTTGAGTGGCTAGCTCCTTCGACAATCCGTTTAATGGTTCGTTTAATCATGGCCTTGATTTCTGGCGCCAAATCACGATCCGCAGTAATCACATCATAGCGTTGAGAGTAGATAATCTCGCGTTGCTCCCGCATGACATCATCATACTGAAGGACTTGCTTACGAGTGTCATAGTTGTTCCCTTCCACTCGTTTTTGCGCTGCTTCAACTTGGCGTGTAAACATGTTGGATCGGATAACAGATTCTTCTTCGCTTAGTTTGAAGCGGTCTAGCAAGGCTTTGATGCGCTCTGAACCGAAACGACGCATCAACTCATCTTCAAGAGAAAGGTAGAATTGAGATTCACCTGGGTCTCCTTGACGTCCAGAACGTCCACGCAGCTGGTTATCAATCCGTCGGCTTTCATGACGCTCTGTACCAATGACACATAGTCCGCCCAATTCACGAACTCCTTCACCGAGCTTGATATCGGTACCACGTCCGGCCATGTTGGTCGCGATGGTAACGGCACCACGTTGACCAGCATTCATGATGATTTGCGCTTCTTTGTAGTGGTTTTTCGCATTCAGAACTTCGTGGGGAACACCTGCTTCGACCAAGAGACGAGATAAATAGTCACTGGTTTCAACGGCAACGGTACCTACCAAGACTGGTTGCCCTTTTTCGTAACGTGCTTTTACATCTTCTACTACAGCCTTAAACTTAGATTTCAAGCTTGGGTAGAGAAGATCTGGATGGTCAATACGAGCAATCGGACGGTTTGTTGGAATTGGAATGACGCGAATATTGTAGATTTCACGGAATTCTTCTTCTTCTGTTTTACCAGTACCTGTCATCCCTGAAAGTTTCTTGTACATCCGGAACAAGTTTTGGTAAGTAATAGAAGCTGATGTTTTGGTTTCTTCTTGGACTGGCACACCTTCTTTAGCCTCAATCGCTTGGTGCAAGCCGTCAGAATAACGACGACCTTCCATGGTACGACCTGTAAATTGGTCGACGATCAAGATTTCTTGATCTTCACTGACTACATAGTCGATATCCAAAATCATGATGTAGTTAGCACGGAGGGCATTGTCGATGTAGTGCGTTAAGGCAACATTTTCAATGTCGTACAAGTTTTCAAGATTAAAGTAACTTTCAGCCTTATCAATCCCAGAATCTGACAAACCAATCGTTTTTGAAGGGACATCAATAATATAGTCTTCTTTTTCCAAAGATTTTACATAGGTATCCGCCATGTGATAGAGTTGACTAGTTTCTGTAGAAGTCTGACCTGAAACAATCAATGGCGTACGGGCTTCATCAATTAAGATGGAGTCTACCTCATCGACCAAGGCATAATTCAAAGGACGTTGTACCATATTTTCGGCACGAACAACCATGTTGTCACGCAAGTAGTCAAAACCGATTTCCGCGTTGGTTGAATAAGTGATGTCACAAGCATAAGCTTCTTGTTTTTCAGACGGTGATTTTGCAGCTAAATTGATCCCTACTGACAAACCAAGCCATGAGTACAACTCACCCATCTCAGTCGCATCACGTTCTGTCAGGTATTCATTGACAGTGACAACGTGAACTCCTTGGCCAGATAGGGCATTCAAATACACCGGCATGGTCGCAGTCAAGGTTTTCCCTTCCCCTGTACGCATTTCTGGAACGTCACCGTGGTGAAGAACAATACCCCCCATGACCTGTACTTTATAAGGGAACAAGCCCAAAACACGCTTAGCACCCTCACGAACTACTGCAAAAGCTTCGTAGAGAAGATCATCCAAAGATTCACCATCTTGGTAACGCTGTTTGAACTCTTCCGTTTTCGCTTTCAGTTCATCATCTGACAAGGCAGCCATTTGATCTTCATAAGAAAAGACCTTGTCTGCCATCTTTTCCAATCGTCTTAATTCACCTTTATCATTTTCGATAATTGTCTTTAATAAATTAGCCATTAGTATCCTTACTTTTCAATTTTTTAAAATTTTAAACGTTCTTTTTATTATAGCACACTGTAGCTTATCCATCAAGAAATTCCATTGATTAGGATATGGTTTTCCTCTCTTTTTCCCTCAGCAATCTTCCATTCCCCCATCTAGCAGAAAATTCCTTAAAACAACAAAAGGCTGAGCACATGATGACTCAACCTTCTTTCTTCTTTATGGATGACTAACAATTAATTCCATCTCTTCTCCTGACAAGGTCCAATTCTGGATATCACTCGTTAAGATAAAGTGGTCCCCTTTTCCAATCGGATAATTCTCCCCATCTACTTGAAGACTTCCTTGCCCTGAGAGAACGCTCACCAAGCTATAATCATGGGTCTTTTCAAATCGAACTTCCCCATTAACTACCCACTTGTGAACACCAAAGAAGTCATTTGCCACTAACAAAGTCGATGACAAGTGATCAACTTTTTCCTCAACTGGTCGGCTATTTGCCGGAGCACCTAAGTTCAGTACATCAATGGACTGTTCAATATGCAACTCACGTAGATTCCCTTGATCGTCTTTACGATCAAAGTCGTAAACTCGATAGGTCGTGTCGCTCGATTGCTGGGTTTCTAAAATCAAGATACCTGAACCGATCGCATGCATGGTTCCACTTGGTACATAGAAGAAATCTCCCGCTTTCACAGGAACCCGTGCTAAAAGATCATCCCATTCTTTGACTTCGATCATTTGGCGCAATTCTTCCTTGGACTGGGCGTGATGACCATAGATAATCTCTGCCCCCTCATCAGCAGCAATAATATACCAGCATTCGGTTTTTCCAAGTTCTCCTTCATGCTCCATTCCATAGGCATCATCTGGGTGAACCTGAACACTGAGCCAGTCATTTGCATCTAGAATCTTTGTCAACAAAGGAAAAACCGGTTCTGTTCGATCTCCAAATAATTCGCGATGCTCTGCATATAGTTGGTCTAAGCCCATTCCAGCATAAGGTCCATTCTTAACAACAGAAACACCATGTGGATGGGCCGAAATAGCCCAGTATTCACCAACATGATCGCTCGGGATTTCATAGCCAAACTCATCTCGTAATCTAGTTCCACCCCAAATCTTTTCCTGCATGACGGATTGTAAAAATAACGGTTGTGACATACCTGCCTCCATATATCCTTGTATTCAATACCTTATTATACCAAATTCTACTCATTTTTGAAAGCCATGCCAAGCTGTTTAGACCCTTTTTAATTTTTTGCACGTTTTTCGCATTTTTACCAGCTTTCCGCTATAATAGGTATATGAACCTCAAAGAATCTATTATTGAATTGGCTCACTCCATTGGTATTTCAAAAATTGGCTTTACCACGGCAGATGATTTTTCCTATTTAGAAAAATCCCTCCGCCTAGCTGTGGAAGAAGGCCGAAATTCTGGTTTTGAGCACAAAAATATTGAAGAACGAATCCAACCACGCTTAAGTTTAGCTTCTGCTAAAACGATTATCTCCATTGCCGTTGCCTATCCTCACAAGTTAAAACAACAACCTCAGAAGACAGCCTATAAACGCGGAAAATTCACCCCCAATAGCTGGGGCCTTGATTATCACTATGTCTTGCAGGATAAATTAGACCGCCTAGCACGAGGGATTGAAGAATTAACCGCCGACTTCGAATACAAGGGCATGGTGGATACCGGTGCCTTAGTGGATACCGCGGTTGCTCAACGAGCAGGGATTGGCTTTATCGGAAAGAACGGCCTCGTCATCTCAAAAGAATACGGTTCTTATATGTTTTTAGGTGAACTCATCACCAACCTAGAGATTGCACCCGATCAAGCCGTTGACTATGGTTGCGGAGATTGTAACCGCTGTGTAGAGGCCTGCCCGACTTCTTGTTTAATCGGAGATGGCTCTATGAATGCCCGACGTTGCCTATCCTTTCAGACCCAAGACAAGGGAATGATGGATCTGGAATTCCGTAAAAAGATTAAAACGGTCATCTACGGTTGTGATATCTGTCAAATCTGTTGCCCCTACAATCGTAGTCTGGACAATCCGCTAGCCACTGATATCGATCCTGAACTAGCGCACCCAGAATTGATCCCCTTTATCGAGTTATCCAATGGACAATTCAAAGAAAAATTTGGAATGGTCGCTGGCAGTTGGCGGGGAAAAAATATTCTCCAGCGCAATGCCATCATTGCTTTGGCCAATGCTAACGACCGATCTGCTATTCCTAAACTGTTAGAAATCATCGAAACCTCGCAAAACCAGATCCATATTGCAACAGCCATTTGGTCACTGGGGGAGCTGATTCGAGAAGTCACACCTGACTTGGTCGATTTATTAACTTCCCTCAAAAACCCAAGTCCTGCGATTATAGAAGAACGCGAACGGTTCTTCCAAAAATTCCAACACCAAATCTCACATAATTAAAAACTGCCTAACAAACTTAGGAAGTTTTGAATGTAGACAAACTATTTTTTTACATAAAACAGCTAGTTACTCTTCTTAAATGACTTATTTTGCCATTTAAGAAGAGTAAAAACTTTCCGCTGTGAGAAAAGTGCCTGAAACACTATAGTTTCAGGCACTCGGGAGTTTTGAGACCTTAGGCTCAAAACTAAGTCATGGAACTTCTTCGAAATTCGCTGACGTCCGCACTCACCTAAGGAAAGTTTTTTCGGAAGACTTTATCTTCAATCTGAACTGCCTAACTAAGTTAGGCAGTTTTTAATCATTTCTTACTTCTCTCATCCAACCTCTATCAGAAAATTCCTAATAGAGAAAAACTGACGATTCCCCATAGGAGTGCAACGACAAATCCGACTACGACATCGCGGACAAAATGGAGTCCCGCCAGAACACGAACGCCTGCCAATAACAGAGCTAAGAAGAGACCTATGCTCGATAGAAGAGGATTCACTCCCCAGGCTACTGTCGAAATGATTACCGCCGAAAAGACATGACGACTAGGCATCGAGCTCCCCTTTCCTTCTCTGTCTAATAAAGGAGGAAGCATCCCAATCTCGTAGGGACGGGGCCAATTGATTGCTTTTCGAATGACACTCAATAAAATAAAGCCAGATGCCGGAACCAACAGATAGGCAAGAACAACCCAAATCTCGGAAGCCTTCAAATAGGCTGCCCAAAGAACATAAAAATAAAGGAGTGGCATCAGTAGGGTGACGAGGCGGTTGACCCACCTTAATAAAGAAAGATAAGGGGGATGGGACACCAAAAATGGTCTAACCCGTTCATAGAACAAATATTCTTTTTCCATATGTAATTTCTTTTTCAATAGATTGATTAGCAGTCAGAAGGTCCAACTAGATCAAAATACCTTCTAGGTGATCCAGCTCATGCTGGCAAATCTGGGCCGCAAAACCTTCTAAGTTTATGAGCTGAGGTTTCCAATTGATGTCGTAGTAGGAGACTTGAATCTTTTCAAAGCGGCTCGTTTTTCGGCTCCCTGCCAAAGAAAGGCACCCCTCTTCTGTCTCATAAGCTCCTTCTTTCTTAACTAGAACAGGGTTAAAGAGAACCAAGGGCATCACGCCAAATTGGATAATAATCACTCGTTTGCGTACACCAATCATATTAGCAGCCATGCCAACACAGGAATCTTGGTGAGCTCGTAAGGTATCTTGTAAATCTTGCGCCAAATACAAATCCTCTTTAGCCGCTTCTTCAGATACTTGACTCAAAAAGAAGGGATCCTTCATAATGGCTTTTTCCATCATTTCTCCTTTCTTGCTTAAAAAAGAGAAGGTTATTCATCCATCTTCCCGACGAAGAACTCCCTCCCCTAGCATTTTGATACAGTATGTTATTTCAGCCTTAACTGATTAGTCTTTTTTACTGACTTGTTTTGCTAAGACAAAGTTACCCAAGGTTGCTGAACCATTTCCAGCCACCGCAGGAGTCACGATGTAGTCTCGAACATCTGGAACTGGTAAGTAGCCGTTCAATAATACTGTGAATTTTTCACGAACGCGATCCAGCATGTGCTGTTGTGCCATCACTCCTCCACCAAATACAATCACATCTGGACGGAAGGTTACAGTCGCATTGACAGCGGCTTGGGCAATATAGTAGGCTTGGATATCCCATACAGTGCTATTGAGTTCGATATTTTCCCCACGAATACCGGTACGAGCTTCCAAGCTTGGACCAGCCGCAAGACCTTCTAAACAGCCTCTGTGGAATGGACAAACCCCATTAAATTCTTTTTCAACATCCATTGGGTGTTTGGCAACATAGTAATGGCCCATCTCAGGATGTCCTACTCCACCAATGAATTCACCACGCTGGATGACACCAGCCCCAATTCCTGTACCAATTGTGTAGTAGACTAGGTTTTCAATCCGCGCACCCGCATTATTACGAGCGACGACCTCACCATAAGCTGAGCTATTTACGTCAGTTGTGAAGTAAATCGGTACATTTAATGCCCGACGGAAAGCACCTACCACATCAATATTGGCCCAATGTGGTTTTGGAGTTGTTGTAATAAAACCATATGTTTTTGAATTTTTATCAATATCAATCGGTCCAAATGAACCAATCGCTAAACCTGCAAGATTTTCAAACTTAGAGAAAAACTCAATACATTTATCAAGGGTTTCAATAGGGGTCGTTGTCGGAAACTGTGTTTTCTCAATGACGTTATAATTTTCGTCACCTACAGCACAAACAAACTTTGTTCCACCTGCTTCAAGACTTCCATATAATTTAGTCATATCAAACCTCTTCTTCAATTCTCTTTTTTTCTATTATATCATAAAGGAAAACGGTTCACTTCTATTCCTTATAGAAAAAACTACTCTTATTTATGTTTAAACATCAGGTGAGCAACTTTTTTATTCCAAACCTCATCTCCAAACAAAATTCAAGGACTGGAGGATACCCTAACCAGTCCTTGAGCAATCATGTATTCGATTATGCTTTTACTTGAATAATAGCATCGCCTTTAGCAACTGCACCAGTAGCTACTGGAGTTACTGAAGTATAGTCGGCTGTGTTTGTGACGATGACCATTGTTGTATCATCAAGACCAGCTGCTGCAATTTTAGCAGAATCAAATGTTCCAAGAACATCGCCAGCTTTGACCTTGTCACCTTGCGCAACCTTTTGATCAAATCCTTCACCGTTCATTGAAACTGTATCAATCCCAACGTGGATCAAAACTTCAGCACCGTTGGCTGTCTTCAAACCGAAGGCATGACCTGTTGCAAAAGCAATGGTTACTTCTGCATCTGCAGGAGCATAAACGACACCTTCAGATGGCTTCACTGCAATCCCTTGCCCCATCGCACCGCTTGAGAAGACAGGGTCATTCACATTTTCTAAAGCAACCGCTTGGCCAACGATTGGAGAGATAATCGTTTCATCTTGAAGAGTTTCTGGAACAGTTCCAGTTGTTTCTTCTTCAATAATTGCACCAGCTTCTTTGTCCTCTGCAGGAACAGATGAAGCTTCATCTTCATAACCAAACATATATGTCAAACCGAAACTTAGTGCAGTTGTAAATACAACCATAAATACATATTTCAATAATTGACCATTTAGATAGAGAAGTGTTCCTGGAATAATTGTAATACCAAATCCTGTACCAGCAAGGTTTAACATAGATGCAATCCAACCACCTACAGCACCTGCTCCCAAAGCAATAACGAATGGTTTTACATAACGCAAGTTCACACCAAAGATTGCGGGCTCAGTAATACCTAATAAGGCAGAAATAGTTGCAGGAAATGCTAAAGCTTTCACTTTTTGAGATTTTGATTTCACTGCCACAGCTAATGTCGCACCAGCTTGTGCAGTCATAGCAGCTGTAATAATTGCATTAAATGGATCTTTTTTATCCGAAGTAATTAATTGCGATTCAAGAAGATTAAAAATATGATGGACACCAGTAACGACAATCAACTGATGAATCCCACCGATAAGAAGACCTGCAAGGCCGAATGGTAGATTTAAAATAAACTTAGTTGCATTCAGTACATGTTCCTCGATACTGTGGAAGAATGGTCCAATAATAAACAAGGCGAGAAATGACATGATTGTTAATGTAAATAATGGAACCAATAACAAATCTAGGACATCTGGAATTTTCTTATGGAGCCATTTTTCAAGTTTCGCACCAATTAGACCAACGAAGAAAGCGGGAAGAACTGAGTTCTGGAATCCAACCACATGATGGAAGATACCAAAGTATGTTGCTGCTTTAGAAGGATCTTCCGCTACAACCCACGCATTTGGAAGTGTCGGACTAACCATCATCAAACCAATTACAATCCCAAGAACAGGATTTCCTCCAAACACTCGGAACGCAGACCATGAAATCAAGGCTGGGAAGAAGGCAAACGCAGTATCTGTCAAAATTGTTGAATAGGTATAGAAATCTGTAGATTTAAATGCGTCTGCTGTAGTACCAAACAAAGCCAATACTTGGTCTTGAGCAATAGCACCACGAATTCCCATAAACAAACCAGTTGCAACGATTGCTGGCAAAATTGGGACAAAAACATCTCCGAAGGTACGGATTGCGCGTTGGAACCAATTTCCTTGTTTCGCTGCTTCAGCTTTCATTTCATCTTTTGAAGAAGTTGGCAAGCCTAGAGCTACTACTTCATCGTAGATCTTATTTACAGTACCAGTACCAAAGATGATTTGGTATTGACCTGAGTTAAAGAAAGCTCCCTGTACTTTTTCAATGTTCTCAACAACATCTTTGTTGATTTTTGATTCATCTTTGACCATCACGCGAAGACGAGTCGCACAGTGAGCAACACTGCTAACGTTCTCAACTCCACCGATTGCATCGACGACTTTTTTTGCAATTTCTGTATTTGACATTTGCAAAAATCTCCTTATTTTTTATTGTTTTGAAAACGGTTCACCCGTCTCTACGCATTTAATTGTACCATGTATCAAGAATATGTCAACCGTTTTGCAGAAAGTTTTTGATGTTTATTTGCGATTTTTGAATGTTTGAAAGAAGCTCTTTTTATTTTCATTTAGCTAAACACCCTTCCGCTATGTACTATAGCTATTATCCAGTTTTTGGATTTTCAAAAACTTTCATTCTTTCATTTGTTTTCATAAACTATATTTAGCCTTCGCTCCGATATTTTATGATAAACGTTTGACATTTTTTCTCAATTCTTTGGTCAAAGTCTTGCTTTTTTTTATAGAAATCGGTACTATGGAAGTAAGAAAAATTTTGGAGGAGTCAAATGGAATGGACAACAGAACTTCGGTACAAACAGTATGAAGACTGGACCGAAGAAGAAAAGAAACAAATAAAAGAAAACATGGCTAATTCTCCTTGGCATACTCATTACCATGTCGAACCCAAAACTGGCCTTTTAAATGACCCGAATGGTTTCTCCTATTTTAATGGTAAATGGATTCTCTTTTACCAGAACTTTCCCTTTGGAGCCGCTCACGGATTGAAGTCTTGGGTACAACTGGAAAGTGATGATTTAGTTCATTTTAAAGAAACTGGTCTTAAGGTTTTACCAGACACACCTTTGGATAGCCATGGAGCCTATTCTGGTTCGGCTATGCAATTCGATGACAAACTTTTCTTATTCTATACAGGAAATGTACGAGACGAGAACTGGATCCGTCATCCCTACCAAATCGGAGCCCTCTTAGACCAGGCTGGAAACCTCGAAAAAATCGACCAAATCCTCATTGATCAACCAGAGGATGCCACCGATCATTTCCGCGACCCACAAATTTTTAAATTCAAAGATCAATACTATGCCATCGTCGGTGGTCAAGACCTTGAGAGAAAAGGGTTCGTTCGCCTTTACAAAGCGGTGAATAACGATTATACCAACTGGGTTGAAGTAGGCGATCTTGATTTCAACAATGATCGTACAGCTTATATGATGGAGTGTCCTAACTTGGTCTTCGTCGGCGAGCAACCTGTCCTTCTTTATTGCCCTCAAGGTTTGGACAAAGCAGTCCTCGACTACGACAATATCTATCCAAATATGTATAAGATTGGGGCTTCTTTTGATCCTGAACAAGCTCGTCTCGTTGACGTATCTGAATTGCGCAACTTGGACTACGGCTTCGAAGCCTATGCAACTCAAGGCTTCAACACTCCTGATGGAAGAGCCTTAACGGTTAGCTGGTTAGGTTTACCAGATGTCGCATACCCATCCGATCGCTATGACCACCAAGGAGCCTTCTCTTTGGTCAAAGAGCTAACTATTCAGGACGGTAAACTTTATCAATATCCGGTCGAAGCTGTAAAAGAGCTCCGCTCCACTTCTTCCGAGTTTACAAACAAGGAAACAACCAATAATTGCTACAAGTTAGAATTAGCCTTTGAAGCCAATAGCAAAAATGAGATTGTTCTCCTAGCCGATAAAGAAGGCAAAGGACTTTCTATTACTTTTGATATTGCAAATGGCCAAATCATTGTCGACCGTAGCCAAGCTGGCGAACAGTATGCCCAAGAGTTTGGAACTACTCGTACTTGCCCGATCGAAAACCAAGCTACAACTGCTACAATTTTCATCGATAACTCGATTTTTGAAATCTTTATCAACAAAGGAGAAAAGGTATTCTCTGGTCGCGTCTTCCCGCATGCTGATCAAACTGGTATCTTGATCAAATCCGGAACACCTACTGGAACATACTACGAACTAGACTATGGTCGCAAAGCTCACTGATGTCGCCAAATTAGCTGGCGTCAGCCCCACGACAGTTTCACGAGTCATTAACAAAAAGGGCTATTTATCTGAAAAAACTGTCTCAAAAGTTAAAGAGGCCATGAGAGAATTGGGCTACAAGCCGAATACGATCGCTCGGAGCCTACAAGGAAAATCAGCCAAGTTAATCGGCTTAATCTTCCCAAAAATCAGCCATGTCTTCTATGCAGAATTAATCGATAAACTGGAAGAAGAACTGTTTAAACATGGGTATAAAACCATTATTTGTAATAGCGAGCATGATTCGGAAAAAGAACGTGAATACATCGAAATGCTAGAAGCCAATCAAGTGGATGGTATTATTTCTGGTAGTCATAATCTAGGGATTGAAGATTACAACCGAGTCGCAGCTCCTATCATCGCCTTTGACAGGAACCTCTCCCCTGAGATCCCTGTCGTCTCGTCGGATAACTACGCTGGTGGCGTCCTTGCTGCGGAAACCCTTGCCAAGACAGGGGCAAAAAAGATTATCATGATTACAGGTAATGACAATTCTAACTCCCCAACCGGTCTTCGCCACGCAGGCTTTGCTTCAGTTCTGCCAGAAGCACAAATTATCAATGTTTCCAGTGATTATTCACCTATTCGCAAAGAAATGGAAATCAAGTCCATCTTGACCCAGCAGAAACCGGATGCTATCTTTGCGTCTGACGATCTAACGGCTATTTTGGTAATGAAAATCGCTGACGAACTCGGCATTGCTATTCCGGAGGACCTGAAGATCATTGGCTACGATGGGACCTACTTTATTGAAAATTATTTCCCCCGTCTCACCACCATCAAGCAACCCTTACAAGAGATTGCTCGTCTGACGGTCGACCTTCTTCTTCAAAAAATTGAAGGAAAAGACGTAAAAACAACAGGCTATTTTCTCCCTGTTAGTGTTTTACCCGGTAAAAGTGTTTAAAAGAGAGTGGGACAGAAATCGGTAATTCGTTAGAATTCGATTTCGTCGTCCCACCTCCGCACAGTTGAGTAGGGCTGTAAAAGCTGATAAAATCAGCGCAGTAGAGCCCACTCAACCACTGCGTCTTGTTAGACAATCCAAAGTCAATTAAGAGGCCGGACTTTTGTACCAGTCTTTTTCCTTATCATGATCAAGCAAAGCTCTATACACAAAAAGAAACCACCCTCGGAGGTGGTTTCTTTTCTATCTTATTCTGCTTCCGTTACGAATTGACTTAAGACACCATTCACAAACCGAGCAGATTTTTCATCTGAAAATGTTTTAGCTAATTCAATTGCTTCATTCACTGCAACCAGCTGAGGGGTATCAAAGGAAGTGATTTCGAACACACCCAAACGAAGAATGTTTTTCTCCACTAGAGTCAAACGTTCGACGGTCCATCCAGTTTTCAAGTGTTGGGCAATCTGTTGATCCAATTCATCCTTTGATTGACGAACACCAGATACCAAATTGAGTAAAAAAGCTGGAATTTCCACTTCCTGGTCAGTCTCCTCTTTGTCATGAGTAAAAGCAAATCGGCACGCTTCTACAACATCCCCTTCGTACTCTAAACTCATTAGAGCTTGAAAGGCACGCTCCCGTAGATCACGACGTGATTCAAATAAAATATCAGTCATTGAGGAAATCCTCATTAAACAAATCTTTCAAATCAGGTTTCGCTGCTTTTTCAGTCACGATCCCAACCACATGGATATTGACATCATCCAAGGTCACATCTGCCATATTGTAGACAGCTGTTTTTACTGCTTTTTGGATCGCAACAGCTACTTTAGGGACTGCTACACCATACTCTAGATAGAGGTAAATATCAACAGAGATTTGACCATCTTCTTGTGTACGAAGGTAAACCCCACGTCCAAGAGCACGTTTTGAAAGGCTATCCGATACACTCTTGTTTTCAAGAGAATGAACACCATCTACTTTTGCAGTCGCAATCGCAATAATTTTTTCTAGCACGCGAGGTGCAATGACGATTTCGCCGTATTGTTCAGTTGCCATAGAAGTTCCTTTCTATCAGACCTATTTTTTTAGAGCTGATTAGGCACGAGAAACGTAAGTTCCTTCAGCTGTATTGATAATCAATTTTTGTCCTGCTTCGATGAAGTCTGGAACGTTTACCACAAGACCTGTTTCCATTGTAGCTGGTTTACCAGAACCTGTAACTGTAGCACCTTTAATAGATGGTTGAGTTTCAGCAACTGTCAATTCAACAGTTGTAGGAACCGTCACCCCAATCACTTCGCTTCCGTAGAATTGAATTTTCACTTCTGAGTTTTCAAGGATGTAAAGCAATTCGTTCTCAACATTGACAACAGGAATTTCATATTGGTCATATGTTTCAGTATTCATGAAGTAAGCTGTGTCATCCATTTTATACAAGTATTGAGCTGGTACAGTTTCAATAATAGCTTGCTCAAATTTTTCTTCTGGACGGTAGCTTGTATCAAAAGTTGAACCAGTACGAACATCACGCAATTTCATACGCATGATCGTGTTTCCTTTACCTGGTTTGTGGTGGCTCGCTTCCAAAACGCGGATCAATTTTCCATCAGCTGTTTCAAAAGTCATACCAGCTTTCAACTTACTTGCTTCAATCATGTTTTCATACCTCTTTTTAAAAATATATTACTCTTTATTCTATCACAAATGCTCAGATTTCTCAAATCTATCTCTGCAAATTTCCTTAGATCACAATCAATTCTTTCGGTGCAAGGGTCAAGACTTCACAGCCACTTTCTGTAATCAAGAGATCATCTTCAATCCGGACACCTGATAGACCTTCAATGTAGATCCCTGGCTCATCTGTTAAGACCATTCCCGCCTTGATAACTTCTTTAGATGTTTGACTGAAATAAGGCTCTTCATGGATGTCCAAGCCAATACCATGTCCAATTCCATGAGTAAAGTACTGGCCGTATCCTGCCGCCTCGATAATGTCTCGAGGAATTTTATCAAACTCACGGAAACCTAGTCCAGCCTTGGCTTCAGAAATGAGAGCTTGGTTGGCTTTCAAGACCGTTTCGTAAATTTCTCTTTCCTTATCACTGACATGACCTGCATAAATGGTCCGGGTCATATCACTCACGTAATGGTTGTAAAGACAGCCAAAGTCCAAGGTCAAGGCATCCCCCGCAGAGATAATGCGATCACTAGGAGTCGCATGGGGCATAGCAGAGCGTTCTCCCGCAGCGGAGATGATATCAAAGGATACACCTGACGCTCCCAATTCCCGCATTCTGAAATCGAGGAAGGTCGCCGCTTCTAATTCTGTTGTTTGGCCAACCTTGATAAACTCCAGCACATCTAGGAAGGCTTGATCTGAAATACTGCAAGCCTTGCGGATGGTTGCTACTTCTGTCTCATCTTTAATCAAACGAAACTCCATTACAAAATCAGACAAGGCTCTTAGAGCGACTCCTGAGAAAGCGGTCGCTAGACGGGTATGGTAGGCAACTGTGATCTCATCCTCAAAGCCAAGTTCTTGGATCGCTGCGTCTTTGACAATTTTTGCTGCTTCTTCCAATTCATTGCGGGTTTCAACAATCTCAACAAAGGGGAAACAAGTCGCATGGGCATGAATGGTATAGCGCGAATCGGTGAAGAGGACCACGCGCTCTTCTGTCACCAAAACAGTCCCATTTGATCCCCAGAAACCTGTCAAATAGTAGACATTTTTCAAGTTGTTAATGAGGACAGCTTTTAGATCCTGTGCCTTCATTTTAGTTCGTAGATTTGTAATTCGTTGGTTCATTGTAATTTCCCTTTCAAATACTGTCCTGTAAAGCTAGCTGGGTTGCTGGCTACTTCTTCTGGTGTTCCTGTCGCAATAATGGTACCACCACCGACACCACCTTCTGGTCCTAAGTCGATGATATGGTCCGCTGTCTTAATGACATCTAAGTTGTGCTCAATAACCAAAACGGTATTGCCATCATCCACAAACCGTTCCAAAACCTTGAGCAAACGAGAGATATCCTCTGTATGAAGTCCTGTTGTCGGCTCATCCAAAATATAAAAAGACTTACCTGTCGAACGCTTATGAAGCTCAGAAGCCAACTTCATCCGCTGGGCTTCTCCTCCTGAAAGTGTCGTTGCCGGCTGTCCCAGGGTCACATAGCCCAAGCCGACATCCTTGATCGTCTGCAACTTGCGATTAATCTTTGGAATATGTTTAAAGAAATCCACTGCATCATTGACAGTCATGTCCAAAATCTGGGAGATGTTCTTTTCTTTATAGTGAACTTCTAGGGTTTCACTGTTGTAGCGTCGCCCATGGCAGACTTCACACGGTACATAGACGTCCGGTAGGAAATGCATCTCAATCTTAATGATGCCATCTCCCGAACAAGCCTCACACCGGCCCCCCTTGACGTTGAAACTAAAGCGGCCTTTTTTGTAGCCTCTAATCTTGGCTTCATTGGTTTGGGCAAAGAGATCGCGAATGTCGTCAAATACACCTGTATAGGTAGCTGGATTGGAGCGTGGAGTGCGGCCAATCGGACTTTGGTCGATATCAATCAGTCGATCAATGTGCTCGACACCTGAAATGGTTTTGTATTTCCCGGGTTTCTCTGAATTGCGGTTCAATTTTTGCGCCAGCGTTTTTTTCAAAATACTGTTGACCAAGGTGGACTTCCCTGAGCCAGAAACGCCAGTAACAGCAATGAATTTACCCAGCGGGAAACGCGCTGTCACCTCTTTTAAGTTATTTTCAGCAGCCCCTGTTAGCTCGATAAAGCGACCGTTACCTACCCGCCGTTCCGTTGGTACGGGGATAGCCCGTTTTCCAGAGAGGTACTGACCGGTGATGGATTTGCTATTGCGGGCTACCTGCTTAGGTGTTCCAGCCGCAACAATCTCGCCTCCAAAGACACCGGCTCCTGGACCGACGTCGATCAGGTAATCAGCCTCTCTCATCGTATCCTCATCGTGTTCGACAACGATCAAGGTATTGCCCAAATCACGCATCTTCTTGAGACTGGCAATCAAGCGGTCATTGTCCCGCTGATGAAGGCCAATCGAAGGCTCATCCAGGATATAGAGGACACCTGAGAGGTTGGATCCGATCTGGGTCGCCAAGCGAATCCGCTGACTTTCTCCCCCAGATAGAGTCCCGGCCGAGCGAGACAGGGTCAGATAGCTCAAGCCAACATTGTTCAAGAAGGTCAAACGATCCTTGACTTCTTTGAGAATCGGTCGAGCAATGGTCTCCTCATTCTTGGTTAATTTGAGATCAGCTACCACCTTAAGATGGTCCTCAATGGACAAGTCCGAGATTTGCCCAATATGTAGCCCCTTCTCTCCTCCTACTCGGACAGACAAGGCCTGGTCATTCAAGCGATACCCATGGCAGGTAGCACAAGTCAATTCATTCATGTAGGACAACATCTGATTGCGAGTAAAGTCGCTAGACGTTTCGTGGTAACGGCGATTAATATTGGTAACGACCCCTTCAAAAGGAATGTCAATATCGCGAACCCCACCAAATTCATTCTCATAATGGAAATGGAATTCCTTGCCCTCAGAACCATAGAAAACCAAGTGTCGCTCTTCTGGAGACAAGTCTTCAAATAGCTTGTCCATATCAATCCCAAACTGGATCATGGCCTGCTCCAACATCTGAGGATAGTAGTTAGAAGAAATCGGATTCCATGGTGCCAGAGCTCCTTCACGGAGAGTCTTGCTAGCATCTGGAACAACCAAATCCAAGTCAACCTCTAGCTTGATTCCTAGTCCATCACAATCTGGACAAGAGCCAAAGGGGGCATTAAATGAAAAGAGACGAGGTTCCAACTCAGGGACGGTAAAGCCACAAACCGGGCAAGCGTAGTGCTCTGAAAAGAGCAGTTCATTTTCATCCATGGTATCGATGACCACATAGCCATCTGCGATCCGAAGCGCCGCTTCGACCGAATCAAAGAGACGGGACCGAATGCCATCTTTGATGACAATCCGGTCTACGACAACCTCAATTGTGTGCTGTTGGCTTTTGGATAATTCTGGGACCTCTGTCACATCAAAGATTTCGCCATCCACACGCACCCGGACATAGCCGTCTTTTTGCACCTTTTCGATGATATTCTTATGCTGGCCTTTTTTCTTACGAACAATAGGCGCTAAGATTTGCAGGCGTTGGCGCTCCGGGAATTCCAAAACTTGGTCAACGATCTGCTCGACCGAAGAAGCCGTAATCGCTCCATGGCCATTGATACAGTAAGGAGTCCCCACACGAGCATAGAGAAGGCGTAAGTAATCGTTGATTTCTGTTGTCGTTCCAACCGTTGACCGCGGATTTTTGCTGGTTGTTTTTTGGTCAATGGAAATGGCTGGACTTAGGCCATCAATCGAGTCCACATCGGGTTTTTCCATATTTCCTAAAAACTGACGAGCATAGGCTGACAGGCTCTCTACATAACGTCTTTGTCCTTCTGCATAGAGAGTGTCAAAGGCTAAGCTCGATTTCCCAGAACCTGATAGACCAGTGACCACAACCAGCTTATCTCGAGGGATTTCAACATCAATATTTTTTAAATTATGAGCACGCGCTCCATGAATGACAATTTTATCGAGCATTTCTTCCACTTTTCATCAATTTATTTATCCTTCATTATATCAAATTTTTCAGCATTCTTTTATCCAAAAGCGTGCTTTTTCTGTTATAATGTTAAGGTGTAAAAAAACAAGGGGAGGCACCATGAAACAGGTCTTTTTATCGACAACGACTGAATTTAAAGAAATAGAGACACTGGAACCCGGTAGCTGGATCAACCTTGTCAACCCTTCTCAAAGTGAGTCGATGGAAATCGCTTCTGCTTTTAACATCGATATTGCCGACTTACGGGCACCGCTCGATGCGGAAGAAATGTCTCGTATGACCATCGAAGATGAGTATACCTTGATCATCGTAGACGTTCCCATCAAGGAAGAGCGGAACAATCAGACCTACTATGTCACCATCCCTTTGGGGATTATCCTAACAGAAGAGGCTATCATCACCACTTGCTTGGAAGAGTTACCTCTCCTAGACACCTTTATCAATCGTCGCTTGCGGAATTTCTATACCTTCATGCGATCCCGCTTCATCTTCCAGATCCTTTATCGCAATGCTGAGCTCTACTTGACCGCACTTCGTACCCTGGATCGTAAGAGTGAACAGATTGAAAGTCAACTGCACAAGTCGACTCGAAACGAAGAGCTGATTGAACTGATGGAATTAGAAAAGACCATCGTCTACTTCAAGGCCTCTCTGAAAACCAATGAGCGCGTGATCAAGAAATTGACCAGTGCCACTAGTAACATCAAGAAATACCTGGAAGACGAGGACTTGTTGGAAGATACCTTGATCGAAACTCAACAGGCCATTGAGATGGCAGATATTTATGGAAACATTCTCCACTCTATGACAGATACCTTCGCATCAATCATCTCCAACAACCAGAACAATATCATGAAAACCTTGGCCATGGTGACCATCGTCATGTCCATCCCAACCATGATCTTCTCGGCTTATGGCATGAACTTTAAGAACAATGATCTCCCCCTCAACGGAGAACCTAATGCTTTCTGGCTCATTATCTTTATTGCCTTTGCCATGACCGGATCGCTCGTTGTCTACCTCATCCATAAAAAATGGTTCTAACACCTACTAATAACACTAAGGAGTATTTATGTCTCAATTTGATTTGACCCAATTAAGTAAAAAAAATCAAGAATTCGTTCGCATCGCTAAACACCAATTGATTGAAAACGGCAAAACAGAAGAAGAGGCTACTAGCCTGATTGAAGAAATTCTTCCAGCTATCTTTGAAAACCAACCAAAAGGAGTAACAGCGCGAACTCTCTTTGGAGCGCCAACTGCTTGGGCCAATGCTTTTAGTGATAAAGAACGCTACGAAAAAGAGCATCCAAAAGAGAATGATGCTCCTCATCTCATGATCACAGATTCTTTCCTTCTTGTCTTTGGTCTCTTTGCTGCCATTTCAGCCTTCATGAACTTATTTGCTCCTCAGGGAACCACTTATGGACTCCTCACATTGACTCTTGGTAGCTTGACTGGTGGGGTTGTGCTCTATTTGATGTATTACTACTTCTACCAATACTACGAAGTTTCTAAACGTGGAATGAAACGGCCTGCTTTAACCAAGTCACTTCCTATCCTAATGTTGGCGATGATCCTTTGGGTTGTGATTCTCATGGTCACTGCTTTGCTCCCACAATTCCTCAATCCGCGTGTACCAAACTGGTTCATGCTCTTACTCGGTGGTGGTGCTCTTCTCCTCCGCTACTATTTGAAGAAAAAATACAATATCAAGAGCGCCAATACAGCACCTCAACGACGCTAAAAAGAAACGGATGAAGTTTTCATCCGTTTTTGTTTTACTGTATTTCCCTGTTCAATCTTTTTGAAAAATAGAGGACTAAGTCATCATTGTTTTCACAAGAACTGTAAGGGTCCAAGGGCTGATCCCTAAACCAAACTCCAGATCCATCTGGGATATAGTCCCGTTTGACATACAGTCTTTGAGCTGGGCCATAACCCGAGTGTAAACCAACCCCTAAAGTGACAATCTCTGATAGTAGCCGGACTCTTTTTTCCGCCTCTTCTAAGAGTTGATTCCCAATTCCTCGATTTCTAAATGGCTCAAAAACATTAAAATCAGATAGTTCAGGATAGACTCCCACGAAAGGGCCGTGCTTGGCAGCAGGCAATATAGTGATATAACCTGCCACAAATCCATCCGACTCAGCTACTAATATGTCTCTCTTTCCGTTCTCCTGATCCTGAAAATAGCTGGCCAAGATATCCTCTCTACCCGGCCACCCTTGGTGGATAAAGGCTTGAGAGATGTGCTCAATATCTGCCTTTATCATCCTCCTGATGATTACACCTTCCTTCATGTTGCGCTCCTTGATACCTTTCTCCCCCTCATTATAGCATAATTAGAGCTTGGGAAAGGGCAAAGAGCTTCACACGGACCTAACTCACTATCACATTTCTATGCTAGCAAAAAAAAATCCAAAAGGGTCTGAAAAAGAGGTCCACTGGACCTGAAAAAAAGACCCGTAAGGGTCTTAATTCGCTTTCTTGTTTTCAAGCTCATGAAAAAGAGGTCCACCCGGACCTCAACTCGCTATCCAATTTCCAGGCTCGTGAAAAAAAGACCCGTAAGGGTCTTACTCGCTCTCTTGTTTTCAAGCTCATGAAAAAGAGGTCCACTGGACCTCAACTCGCTATCCAATTTCCAGGCTCGTGAAAAAAAGACCCGTAAGGGT